>NZ_JBFTLD010000039.1:0-35407 GCF_056396265.1 Allobosea sp. 05T422_2
TCGGTGCTCTTCGCCGCCCGTTCGATCAGCTCGCTGGTCATCGAGAAATCATAGGGCGATCCGGCGAGTGGGCAGAGCGGCGGCAGGACGAAGAAATCGATGCTGCCGTCGAGCCCTTGCAGCTCGCTGAAAAGTTGCCGCACGATCAGCAGCGTCAAGGCATGCAGCGCGCTTGCGACGGCCCCGACCGGTGGCTTGTCAAGAGCAAAGGCGTAGCCGGTGGGGAGAACGATCAGGCGCTTGGCGCCGCATGCGATTGCGACCTTGACCGGCGTGTTGCTCGATATCGCGCCATCGGCGAGATAGAGGCCGTTGAACCGTACCGGCGCGAAGGCTGCCGGTATCGCCACGCTCGCAATGATGGCCTGCGCAGCCGAGCCCTCCGAAAGCACGACCGTCTCGCCCGAGAGAATGTCGGTCGTGACGACATGCATCGGGATCTTTGCGTCCTCCAGATTGGCGTAAGAGAGATTGCGCTCAACAAGCCGATGCAACGGATCCGAGGCGATAAGGAAGTCCCGCCGGTACAGGAAGCCGAGCATCGTGCGCCAGCTCAACGGGAACACGTCGCGCCGGCGCAGTCCGCGCCAGATCGTCTCCAGTCGTTGGACACCTTCAAGCGTGGGGTTCCCCGCGTAATAGGCGCCATTCAGCGCTCCGACGCTTGAACCAACGACCATATCGGCTGCAATGCCCTGGCTCGCGAGCGATCGCAGCATGCCGACCTGGATGGCGCCGAAACTGCCACCTCCCGCAAGGACGAAGGCGGTTGCTGGTCGGGCAGCGGCGCTGGTCATGGGCAGGGCCTCCTCGGATTCCGCGGTCGTGACGCCGGGTGCTGTCGCGACCGCGAAGCCAGGATGTCGGCGGCTATGGCGCCGACACCGTGATGCGGCCCTTCATGTTKGGGTGGAAGCGGCAGTAATACTCGACCGTTTCCATCTTCTGCAGGACCAGACTCGCCGATTTCTTCGGCTGGATCATCACGTCCATCCCGCCCTTCACGGTCGCGGTGTGGGCGAGAATGTCCTTGTTGAGCCACTCGACGGTGTCCCCGACCTTCATGGTGATCTCCGCAGGCGAAAACACCAGCCGGTCGATCCCGACMTGAATGGTTTCCGCTTGTGCCGGAACAGCGCCCAGAGTCAGCGACAGTCCGGCAATGGCCCAGAGGCGCCGCTTCAACGACATGATCTTGTCCTCACCGGAGTTCGGCTGCGACATGTGCGGCGTGCTGCTCGTGGCCCTGGAAAATCTTCAGGCCGGTTTCGAGCAGGCCCTTCAGCTCGGTGTTGCTTGCCGAGGGGATCAGCAGTGTCTGGAGCGCGCCGTTCACCTGCTTGTGGTAGGCCACTTCGTTATCGACATAGGCCTTGTCGAAGGCTGCGCCCTGGAGTTTCGAGAGCTTGCTCCGCTCCGCTGTCGCGGCCTGAGACAAGGCGCGGCTGGTATCGTTGTCTTCAGGGCTGACCTTCAGCTTCTTGACCAGGTCGAGCGCCTGCTTGTTCACCGCTTCATGGTCTCGAACCATGTCATGGGCAAAGGCTACGACGGTCTTGTTCTTGGATTTCGCGATGGCTTGCTTTGCCGCCTCGACGTCGATCGTGCCGGCGGTATAGGCGATGTGCGCGATCTGCGGATCGGTCGGCGTGTCGGCGGCTTGCGCCAAGGACATCGCACCGAGAAGGCCAAGTGCGGCCAATGCCGTGTTCTGTCGCGTGAACATGGAACCTCCTTTGCCTGATCGCTTAATTGCTTCAGGCTTTGTCTTTCAATTGACGATCATTGGATGCTGCGGGATCGAAAACGTTCCCGGATTGATCAGGGAAAGCCGAGCCGTTTCATCACCGCGCCGGTCAGGCGCTCGCAGCGCCGGCCGGCAAATGGAAAGGCGTCGAGCAGGACGGGACCGATCTGTTCGTCCAGCTGCTTGCGCAGGAGGTGTCTGGCCCGGTGCAGACGGGTCTTGACGGTTTCGGGCCGCAGACCGAGCAATTCCGCCGTTTCTTCGACGCTCAGGCCTTCGATGACCCTGGCCATGAAGACCGAGCGATAGGCATCGGGGAGATTGTCGGTTGCCCGCTCGACAAGGTGAAGGATCTGTCGTTGCGCCATGGCCCGCTCTGGATCGTCACAACTCGTGTTGCAAGGAAACTGAATGATCTGCGCGGCGGCGGCGCCCCGGTCGCTGGATCGCGCGAGTTCCGCCTCTTTCCGGTTCTTGCGCAGACGCCCGAGCGCTTCGTTGATGACGATGCGGGACAACCAGGTGGCAAGCGTGGAGTCGCCGCGAAAACTCTCGAGATGGGTAAAGGCCCGGAGATAGGCCTCCTGCACGACGTCTTCGGCTTCGCTATCATTGCGGGCGAGACGGTAGAGCCGCTGATTATGCGTCCGCATGATCGTGCGGAATGCATCGCCGTCGCGCGCGAGCGCCCGGCGCGCCAGATCGAGGTCGTTGAGCACCGAGATAGAGTCGAGCGCATCTCTTCGAACCTGCGGCATGGGCGATCTCCTCCCTCTGTATGAGATGGAAAGCGACGGAAAAGGTTCCCAGAAAAACAGATACGCGCCGGCGGGATCTGCGCTGGCGGCAGCAGTGGTCCGCGAAGCTGATCCTGCCCAGCATAGGCCTGTTGAGCATGCGACGGCCACCGCAGCGAGGCCGCTCATCCATTGCGAAAGCAGGGCCGGGACTGGCCGGTTTATGCTGTGGCGAGGCCGTCCAGGGCTCAGGTCCGATCGGCGTTCATAACCCCAGAAAATCAGCTACCCACTCTCTGCGCATTCCAATAGGTTCAGCCTCAATCGGGACCAACTTCCGTTCGGGCCGACGATCCTGCCGCGGGCAGGGCGGGTTCGGCGGAACTGGGCGCGGACCAATCCGGCCCGAGGGTCATTAAGTGGGAGAGCTGACCATGAAAAAAATCCTGTTCGCCACGCTGTCGGCGGCTGCCCTGATGGCGGCGGGACCGCTGTCAGCCAAGACGTTGATCTATTGTTCGGAAGGTAGTCCCGAGAACTTCGCTCCGAGCATCAACACGACAGGCACGTCGTTCGATGCCAATACCCAGATTTACGACACCATCGTCCAGTTCGAACGCGGCGGGACCAAGGTCCTCCCCGCTCTGGCCGAGAAATGGACGGTTTCGGACGATGGGCTGGTTTACACATTCAACCTGCGCAAGGGCGTGAAGTGGCATAATACCCGCGCCTTCAAGCCGACGCGCGACTTCAATGCCGACGACTTCATCTTCATGATCGACCGGCAGTGGAAAGAAGATAATCCCTATTACAAGGTCACCAGCTCGAATCATTCCTATTTCAACGACATGGGCATGCCCAAGTTGCTGAAGTCGGTCGAGAAGGTCGATGACTACACCGTCAAGATCACGCTGAACAACCCTGAGGCGCCTTTCCTGTCAGACCTCGCGATGCAATATGCCAGCATCCAGTCGAAGGAATATGCCGATGCGATGCTGAAGGCCGGCACGCCCGAGAAGATCGATCAGGACCCGATCGGAACCGGGCCGTTCTCGCTGGTGCAGTATCAGAAGGATGCGATCATCCGGTACAAGGCGTTCCCGGAATACTGGGCCGGCAAGGCCAAGATCGACGACCTGATCTTCGCCATCACGCCGGATGCCTCGGTCCGCTGGGCCAAGCTTCAGAAGGGCGAATGCCATGTCATGCCCTATCCGAACCCGGCCGATCTGGACGCGATGAAGAAGGACGCCAATGTCCAGATCCTGGAGCAGCCGGGCCTGAACATCGGCTATCTCGCCTACAACACCACCAAGAAGCCGTTCGACGACGTCAAGGTGCGCCATGCCGTCAACATGGCGATCAACAAGAAGGCGATCATCGACGCCGTCTATCTGAGCAGCGGCATCGCGGCGATCAATCCGATTCCGCCCTCGATGTGGTCCTACAACGAGACCGTCAA
Organism: Allobosea sp. 05T422_2; assembly: GCF_056396265.1. NCBI lineage: Bacteria > Pseudomonadati > Pseudomonadota > Alphaproteobacteria > Hyphomicrobiales > Alloboseaceae > Allobosea > Allobosea sp. 05T422_2. The sequence goes on from NZ_JBFTLD010000039.1 coordinate 3,947, forward strand.
GGACGATCCCTTCGATCCCGAGGCCGCCAAGAAGGCGCTTGCCGAGGCGGGTTATCCGAACGGCTTCGAGATGGACCTCTGGGCCATGCCGGTGCAGCGGCCGTACAACCCCAACGCCAAGCGCATCGCGGAGCTGATGCAGGCGGATCTCGCCAAGGTCGGCATCAAGGCCGAGATCAAGACCTTCGAGTGGGGCGAGTACCGCAAGCGCCTGCAGGCGGGCGAGCATCAGGCCGGCATGTTCGGCTGGACCGGCGACAATGGCGATCCGGACAACTTCCTGCACACGCTGCTGGGTTGCGATGCGTCGAAGAACAATGGCGGCAACGTCGCGAAGTTCTGCTACCAGCCCTTCGAGGACATCGTGCAGAAGGCCAAGAAGATTACCGATACGGCGCAGCGCACCGAGCTCTATCGCCAGGCCCAGGTGATCTTCAAGGAGCAGGCGCCCTGGTTCACCATCGCGCATGCGGTGCAACTGAAGCCTGTCCGCAAGGAAGTGAAGGACTTCAAGCTGTCCCCGTTCAGCAGGCATACCTTCTATGGCGTTGACATCAATTGAGGCCCTGCCCCGATTGATGCATTGATTGGGGCGCGGCCGAGAGGCCGCGCCCTTTTTACTTCGGGAGAGCGTCATGAAGATTAGACATTTCGCAGCGGCGGCTGCCGTTGCGTTAGCTTTACAGGCTGGCGCGGTCGCGGCTCAAACGCTCGTCGTCTGCTCAGAGGCGAGTCCCGACTTCCTCAATCCGCAGTTCTCCTCGCAGAACACGGCTTACGACGTGGCGGCCCAGATCTATGATCGCCTGGTCGCCACCGAGCGCGGCGGTTCCCAGATCATTCCGAGCCTGGCCGAATCCTGGACCATTTCCGAGGATGGGCTGACCTATACGTTCAAGCTGCGCAGCGGGGTGAAATGGCACGCGAACAAGGCGTTCACGCCGACACGCGGCCTTACGGCCGATGACGTGGTCTTTTCGTTCCAGCGCATGTTCGACGAGAACCATCCCTACCATAAGGTCGGAAGCACCAATTATCAGTTCTTCAACGAGATCGTCCGGCCCAGCCTGAAGGCGGTCGAGAAGGTCGATGACCAGACCGTCCGGCTTGTCCTGTCACGACCCTACGCACCCTTGCTCAGCGCGCTTTCGGTCGAGCCCATGTCGATCCTGTCGGCGGAATATGGCGATGCGATGCTGAAGGCGAGCACGCCTGAGCAGGTCAACCAGGCGCCGATCGGCACTGGCCCATTCTCGTTGCTGGCGTACCAGAAGGATGCCACGATCCGCTTTCGCGCGGTGCCCGACCATTGGACCAAGGCGGCCGGAAACCGGGATCGCATGGCGCTGGTCAACGACCTGATCTTCGTGATCACGCCGGACGCTTCGGTGCGGTTCGCCAAGGTGAAATCGGGCGAATGCCAGATCGCGCGCTATCCGAATCCCGGCGACCTGCCGGCGATGCGGGCGGACCCCAATCTGACGATGCTCTCCGGCAGCATTGCCGATCAGAGCTTCCTCGCCTTCAACCAGCAGAAGAAGCCCTTTGACGACAAGCGGGTGCGCGAGGCACTGGTCTATGCGACCAACATCCCTGCGATCATCGATGCCGTCTATCAAGGGACCGGCAAGCAGACGGCTGCGATCGTCCCACCCTCGCTCTGGTCGCATCACGAAGGCCTGAAGCCGCGCCCCTATGATCCGGAGAAGGCCAAGGCCCTGCTCGCGGAGGCGGGCCTGCCGAACGGCTTCAAGACCACGCTCTGGGCCATTCCCGTCGTCCGCGCCTATATGCCGAACGGACGCCGTGCGGCAGAGCTAATTCAGGCGGACTGGGCGAAGATCGGCGTCCAGGCCGAGATCCAGAGTTTCGAATGGGGCGAGTATCTCAAGCGGGGCCGCGCCGGCGACCATGAGGTCGGCATGTTCGGCTACACCTGGGACTATCCGGATCCGAGCCAGATCCTGCTGTCGGGCTGGCATTGCGACGGCGTGAAAACCGGTGCCAACCGGGCACGCTGGTGCAACCAGGAATTCTCCGACCTCCTGACCAAGGCCAATACGATCACGGATCAGGGCGAGCGCACCAAGATGTTCCTGCGCATGCAGGAGATCTTCCAGGAAGATGTCGGAGGTCTGCTCTTTGCCAATGCGCAGGCCTTCACGCCGGTGCGCAAGGATGTGAAAGACTACAAGATCCATTTCTTCGGCGGCCAGCCCTTTACCGGTGTATCGCTGGCGAAATGACGTTGACATTCGGGCGCGGAGAGGCGAACCGCGCCCGAATACAATTGGTGGCGGGGGGCAGTATCATGCGGATTTATATTTCGGCGGATATCGAGGGCATCGCCGGTGTCGTGACGCGCGAGCACACGCGCCCCGAAGGGTTTGAGTATCAGTCGGCGCGCATCTGGATGACCGACAGCGTCGCCGCCGCCGCCAACGCCGCCTTCGCGGCTGGGGCGAGCGAGGTCGTGATCAGCGACAGCCATGGCAACGCGCAGAACCTGCTGCTGGACCGCCTGCCCAAGGCAGTCCAGGTCGTCCGATCGTGGCCGCGCCCGCTCTCGATGATGCAGGGCATGGAGTCGGGCGACTATGCCGGCGCGCTTTTCATCGGGTACCACGCTGGCGCCACCAATCCGGACGGCATCCTGGCGCACACCTTTCGCAGCGCTTCGCTGCGCGAGGTTCGCGTCAATGGCGTCTCGGCCCCGGAAGCGATGATCAATGCCGCGATCGCCGGGCATTTCGGCACGCCCGTGCTGCTGGTCAGCGGCGATGATGTCTGCATCGAGGAGACCAGGGCGCTCCTGCCCGATATCGAGGCCGTCACGGTCAAATGGGCGCATAGCCGCCTCTCGGCGCGCACCTTGATGCCGGAGGCCTCGTACGAGCTGATTGCCGAGGGCGTGCAGCGCGCCATCGCACGCCGGGCGGGAATCGTCCCCTATCGGCTGCCGGGCCCGATCACGCTGGAACTCAGCTTCCTCTATCGGCAGCCGGTCGAGTACCTCGTCATGCTCAAGGGCATCGAGCGCCTCGACGCGTTCACGGTGCGCTACATCGCCGATGATATCCTCGATTTGCAGCGTTTCCTGGTCTTCGCATTAGGATATAGTTCTAATTTGCAATAGCAGGACGAAACATCCCGTTCGCGGTCCATGCTTCAGGCCGCCGGTACCCCGACAAGACTGGCTCATCCATGCTGCGTTTCATCCTGACCCGCGTCAGCCTGGTGATTCCGACCTTCATCGGCATCACGCTGCTCGCCTTTTTCCTGATCCGGCTGGTCCCGGGCGATCCGATCGAGACCATGGCCGGCGAGCGTGGCATCGATCCGGCTCGCCACGAGCTTTTGCGCAAGGAGTTCGGCTTCGACAAGCCGGTTCTGACGCAATACGGCATCTATATCAGTCGCGTTCTGCAGGGTGATCTCGGCAAGTCGATCGTGACACGCGAAAGCGTCATCTCGGAATTCTCGGCGCTGTTCCCGGCGACGATCGAGCTTGCGCTATGCGCGATCTTCCTGGCGCTTGCGATCGGCCTGCCGGCTGGCATCCTGGCTGCGGTCAAACGCAACTCGATCTTCGATCACGGCGTCATGGGGCTTTCCCTGACCGGTTATTCCATGCCGATCTTCTGGTGGGGCCTGCTGCTGATCCTGCTATTCTCTGTGCAGCTCGGCATCACGCCGGTCTCCGGCCGCATCGCGGTGCAGTATTATATCGAGCCGGTAACCGGCTTCCTGACGATCGACAGCCTGCTGGCGGGCGATTTCGGCGCCTTCAAGTCGGCGCTGTCGCATCTCGTCTTGCCGGCGATCGTCCTGGGTACGGTCCCGCTTGCGGTCATTGCCCGGATGACGCGCTCCGCCATGCTTGAAGTGCTCGGCGAGGACTATATCCGCACGGCGCGCGCCAAAGGCATGGCGCCTCTCAGGGTCATTGCGCTGCATGCGCTGCGCAATGCGCTCATTCCGGTGGTGACGGTCATTGGTCTGCAGGTCGGCGTACTGTTTACCGGCGCGATCCTGACCGAGACGATCTTCTCCTGGCCGGGAGTCGGCAAATGGCTGATCGAGGCGATCAGCCGGCGCGACTATCCGGTCCTGCAGGGGGGCACCCTGTTGATCGGCGTCGTCGTCATGAGCGTCAACCTCCTGGTCGATCTGCTTTACGGCCTGATCAATCCACGCATCAGACATGCGCGCTGAAGGACCTGTGATCGTGACATGGCTGATTTCTTCGCGGGACGCTGACAGATGACCGCCGAAACGCTTGAAGCACCCTCCGCTGCCGTACCGGCTGGCACGCCGCCGCATCCGCTGCGCGAATTCTGGAGCTATTTCAGCGCCAATCGCGGCGCGGTTGCCGGGCTCGTCGTCATCGTCGCGGTGTTGCTGATGGCGGTGTTCGCCGACGTCCTCTCGCCGCACTCGCCCTATCTCACCAACAATGCCGTCTTCCTCAAGCCACCCTTCTGGCAGGAGGGTGGCTCGCTGGCCTATCCGCTCGGCACCGACGCGATCGGCCGCGATATCCTGTCCCGACTGCTTCACGGTGCCCGTCTCTCGCTGGTGATCGGCATCGTGGTCGTTGCCATCGCCATGGCGGCAGGCATCGCGCTCGGCCTTGTCGCCGGCTTCTTCAAGGGCATCACCGAAATCGTCATCATGCGTCTGATGGACATCGTCCTGACGATGCCGAGCCTGCTGCTCGCCATCGTCATCGTCGCGATCCTCGGGCCGGGCCTGATGAACGCGATGCTGGCGGTCGCCATCGTGGTGCTGCCGCACTATGTCCGCATCACGCGTGCGGCGGTGATCGGCGAAACCTCCAAGGACTATGTCATCGCAGCCCGCGTCAGCGGTGCCGGCACGCTACGCCTGATGTTCAAGGAAGTGCTGCCGAATTGCGCCGCCCCTCTGATCGTCCAGGCGACGCTCGGCGTCTCCACCGCGATCCTCGACGCGGCGGCGCTCGGCTTCCTCGGCCTTGGCGCCCAGCCGCCGACGCCCGAATGGGGCACGATGCTGGCCGATGCGCGTGAATTCGTGCTGCGCGCCTGGTGGGTCGTCACCCTGCCGGGCCTGATGATCCTGATCACCGTGCTGGCGTTCAACCTGCTCGGTGATGGCCTTCGCGATGCCCTCGATCCCAAACTGAAGCGCTGACCATGCCGCTGCTCGAAGTTGAGAATCTGAGTGTCGAGTTCCCGACCTCTACGGGGGTGATGCGGGCGGTCGACGGTGTCAGCCTGTCGCTCGAGGAAGGAGAGATCCTCGGGGTGGTCGGCGAGTCCGGTTCAGGCAAGAGCGTCACCATGCTCGCGCTGATGGGACTTGTCGCATATCCCGGCCGAATCAAGGCCGACCGACTCGCCTTTGCCGGGCGCGACCTGCTCAAGATCTCCGATCGGGAGCGCCGGAAGCTCACCGGCAAGGATGTCGCGATGATCTTCCAGGAGCCGAGCACCAGCCTCAATCCCTGCTTCACCATCGGCTTCCAGCTGGCCGAGACGCTGAAGGCGCATGAGGGGATGGATAGCAAGGCGGCGCGCAGGCGCAGCATCGAGCTGCTCGAACAGGTTGGAATCCCTGCGCCGGAAAGCCGCCTCAAGGCCTTCCCGCATCAATTGTCCGGCGGCATGAACCAGCGCGTCATGATTGCCATGGCGATCGCGTGCAACCCCCGGCTGCTGATCGCCGACGAGCCGACGACGGCGCTCGACGTCACCATCCAGGCGCAGATCCTCGATCTCCTGATGTCGCTGCAGAAGGAGCGCGGCATGGCGCTCGTCCTGATCACTCATAATATGGGCGTGGTCGCGGAGACTGCGCAGCGCATCATGGTGATGTATGCCGGGCAGGTGATGGAGGAGCGCAATGTGGCGTCCCTCTTCGCGGCCCCCCAGCATCCCTATTCCGCAGCACTTCTTGCCGCCCTGCCGGAGCGCAGCGAAGGCGAGCACCGGCTCGCGACGATTCCCGGCATGGTTCCCGGCCCGCATGACCGCCCGCAGGGGTGCCTGTTCAGCCCGCGCTGCGCCTATGCCACGGATCATTCGCGCCTTGTGCGCCCGGATCTCCGGCCCTGGCAGGGAGGGCAGATCCGCTGCCACTACCCGCTTGGCGATCCGGAGCGGGAGAAGGCCAGAGCGGCGGGTGGCATTCACCCCGTGACGGTGGAGAGCACATCGTGAGCACTCCCATCGTCACAGCGCGCGAGCTGACACAGGTCTATTCGGTCAATCGCGGCTTCCTCCGCGCGCCGGCCCAGTTGCAGGCGGTCACCGGCGTGTCCTTCTCCGTGGAAGCCGGCAAGACGCTCGCCGTCGTCGGCGAATCCGGTTGCGGGAAGTCGACGCTCGCCCGCATGGCGACGCTGATCGAGAAGCCGACTTCGGGCGCGTTGATGCTCGACGGTCTTGACGCCGTCACGCCTCCTCCGGGCGAAGCCAAGCGCCTGCGGCGAACCGTGCAACTCGTCTTCCAGAACCCCTATGGCTCTTTGAACCCGCGCAAGAAGATCGGCGCGATCCTGGAAGAACCACTTCTGATCAATACCGCGCTGACGAAGGCGGAGCGGACAGAGCGGGCGCGGGCGATGATGGCCAAGGTCGGCCTGCGTCCGGAACACTACAACCGTTATCCGCATCAGTTCTCGGGGGGGCAGCGCCAGCGCATCGCGATCGCGCGCGCGCTCATCCTCTCGCCGAAGCTGCTGGTGGCCGACGAGCCGGTCTCGGCGCTCGACGTCTCGATCCAGGCCCAGGTGCTCAATCTGCTGGCCGATCTTCAGGACGAGCTCAAGCTCGCCTATCTCTTCATTTCGCATGATCTCGGCGTCGTGCGTCACATCGCACATGACGTGATGGTCATGTATCTCGGCCACGCCATCGAGCATGGCCCGAAGCATGYGATCTTCGCTCGGCCCTTGCACCCCTATACACAGGCGCTGCTGGCCTCGACGCCAAGCGTGGCGGCAGGAAAGCGAGAACGCATCGTGCTGCGCGGCGAGCTGCCGTCGCCGCTCGATCCGCCGAAGGGCTGCGTGTTCTCGACCCGCTGCCCCTATGTGACCGATCTCTGCCGGGCCGAGCGCCCGGTGGCGCGCCAGCTGGATGAGCGGCTCGTCGCTTGCCATTACGCGGAACGCTTCCTGGCCGAGGCGGCCTGAGCTGCAAGCGCGAGCAGTCGCGGTCGACTTCGATCGACCGCGACAGTGTTGGGACGTGGTTTTTGTTGAAGATCGGGGGGCGGCCGCGTCAGGGCTGATTGCCTGCGTTCGCCGCGGTTGCCCCGCCTTACGCCACCATTGATCTGGTCCAGTGGCCGGTCGCGAATGTCCTTCGCCCAGCCGTTCCGTGTTAATATCGGCCTGTGCGACAAGGTCGTTGCGACAGGAGGCTTGTGATGATTCTCCAGCTCGGCAGTACAGCACCTGATTTCGAGGCCGAAACGACGGAAGGGCGAATGCGCTTCCACGACTGGATCGGCGATTCCTGGTGTGTGCTCTTCTCCCACCCCAAGGATTTCACGCCGGTCTGCACGACCGAGCTCGGCTACATGGCCAAGATCAAGCCCGAGTTCGATCGGCGCAACGTCAAGATCATCAGCTTCAGCGTCGACCCGGTCGGGAACCATGCACGCTGGGCGGAGGACATCGGGGAAACGCAAGGCCACAAGCCGAACTACCCGATGATCGGCGATCCGGATCTGGAGATCTCCAAGCTCTACGGCATGCTGCCGGCCAGCACATCCGGCACCTCGGATGGCAGGACGCCGGCCGACAACCAGACCGTGCGCAATGTCTTCGTCATCGGGCCCGACAAGAAGATCAAAGTGATCCTGGTCTATCCGATGACGACAGGGAGGAATTTCGACGAGGTTCTGCGTGTCATCGATTCACTCCAGCTGACGGCGAAGCACCGGGTCGCGACCCCCGCCAACTGGAAGGAGGGTGAAGACGTGATCATCGCCGGCTCGGTGTCGAACGATGAAGCGAAGCAGCTCTATCCGGATGGCTGGAGGGAACCCAAGCCCTATATCCGCATCGTGGCGCAGCCTGGGGGCTGAGAGAGACTTTGCCTCAAGCGATGCTCGCTACAGTCGCAGTAAGGCGACGAGCTGTGGGAGCAGGATTGCAGCCCGCCCGTGGCCGGTTCTGCGCCAGAGGGACGGCTGGTTGCATCAGCGCCCGTCAATTCCTCGCTTTGGCGTTGCGACTCACCAGCTGACCTTGATGCCGAGCCTGCCGTCATAGGCATGCGAGCGGCCGTTGAGGCCGATCGAGTAGCCGGCGCTGGCGTAGAGGGCGGTGTTCCTGGTCATCTGCGCGTCGGCGCCGACCTTGAACTCGGCCCAGCTGCCGCCGAGATCGGCGCGAAACGGGATGAAGCCGGTGGCCGAGGAGAACGCGGTCTTGGGATTGCCCATGAACTCGTTCCAGAGGCTGGCCTTCAGCCAGGCGGTCAGCATCCGCGGTTTGACGCCGCCAGTGGCGTCCTCCAGCGTMCAGCTTCGCGCAAGGCGGGCGCCGATCCGGCCGGCGAGTGAGTCGGCATCGGAGAAGCGCACCAGCGCTGCCGAGTCGGAGGCGCTCCCGTTCGAAATCGTCTGATAGACCAGTTGCGCCTGCGGCTCGAGGATGACGCCGTAGCCGAGCTGGAGCGGATAGCCGCCTTCGAGCGAGGCGGCAAAGCCGAACGCGTCGCGGTTGAGGATGAAGCCGCGCTTGGAATCGGCCTTGGCATCGTACCAGGTGCCCTGGACGACGCCGTCGAGATACCAGCCCGACGGCCCGAAATGGGTCCAGTAGCCGCCGAGCGAGTAGGCATCGATGGTGTTCCGCCCGGCCCTGATGCCGTTGAAATGGGTGACGTCGCTCTCGATCCGGCCAATCGCGGCATAGATGCCGGCATGGTCTCGCGAGCCGTCGGCGCTCACGCTGCGATAGAGGTCGAGACCGGCCTGGAAGGCATAGAGGTCGTAGTCGTAATTCGGGCCGTTGCGGAAGATGCCCCAGGGCCCGCCATCCTGGTTGCCATGGGTGCCGATGATCCGGGCCCAGCCGGCCGAGGCATAAGAGCGACCGGGTGCGGCTGCGCTCGCCGGCAGCCGCACGGTGGTCGTGCAGCGAAAGTTCTTGTCGGGGTTCTTGCACCAGATCGTGCGCTCCTCGCTGACCGCCGGCGCTTCCAGCGGCGCGAGTTCGCCGACGCGCTCATGCAGGCTGTCGATCAGGGTACGGCCATAGATCAGCTGCATCGCSGGCAGSGCSGCRTAGAGCGAGGTTTCGCGGCGAAAATCCGGGATGCCCGTTCCTGGTGGAGATGGCGTCGGTCCGGGACCGGGCGGCGCAGGGGTTATCTCGGAGCGCAGGTACCAGTTTTCCGGACCCGAGGCGTCGACGCTGCTGCGGTACAGTGAATACTCATAAGGGCCCGCGACCACCGGCTGGCCGAGCGCGAAGGCTCCAGGCACGGTCGTGCCACCATTGATCGCGYCGACCACCAGGATGCCGTTGCCGATGGTGAGATTGCCCGGGCCCGTGGTGTTCGTCACGCGCATGAACGAATTGCCACTGGCAACGCCGCCGTTGATCACCAGCCGGTCCGAGGGAGAGCCATCACTGCCGAGGAAGGTGTTGAGTCCGAGCGTTCCGCCCGCGCCCAAATAATTCCGTGTCGTCAGCGTCTTGTAGCTGCCCAATATCGTTGGATCGCCACCCGGCGGCGTGAACTGGATCAGCCCGGCATTCGCAACCTGCTGCGTGACGGTCGAGTTCGCGGTGACCGTCCAGGTGCTGGTCGGGTCGACCGTGACATTGGTCACGTCGAAGGCCGCCCCCGTCCATTGCGAGCCGGTTGCGAGGCTGATGTTGGCGGTGGTCTGCGCGGCGACGAGCGCATCGCCGGTCAGGACGCTCCCGTTCGAGGCGTCAAACTGCACGGCGGTTGGCTGCGCCGGGCCGAAGGTGCTGGCGAAGGTCTGGAGCAAGAGCCCGCCACCACCTGTCACGACCGTTCCAGCGGTTGTCAGATTGAGCGGGCCTTGTGCCTCCACCGCGGTCGAGGTCGCACTGGTCAGGCTGCCGCCCGACAGCCTGACGAGGTTCACGCTGGTTGGGGTGATGTTCAACGAGGAAAGGCCAACGGTGCCCGAACCCGTCGCCTGGACAGTCGTGCCGGTCAGGTCGATCAAGCCCGGCCCGCCGTTGATGAAGAGGGCGGCGCCGCCTGCTCCGGAGGTCGTCACGCGCGAAGCGCGCCCGATGACGGTGCCGTTGGAATCGACGCGGATGCCAAAAGCGTTCGTCCCCGTCGTGGTGATCGTGTTGTCGGTCATGTCGACGGTGCCGCCGAGGCCGGCATCGGCGCCGGCCGCAGCATTGCTCGAGGTCACAGTGATGGTCGTGCCGGTGCTGGTGATCAGGGCTCCGGCTCCCTGTGCCAGCAGGCCGCTGACCGGAATCGCGCCGACCAAGCTGAAGACCGAGCCGACGGGCCCTGCAGCGGTCGCGAGATTGGCCGTTTGGAGCACATAGGCGTTCGGGCCCTGCTCCGAGTTGATGGTGATGACGCTGCGCCCCGAGAGCGTGATGCTGCTGTTCGCTCGCGCCCAGGCGCCGGCGGCTGCATTCGGACCCTGAACTGTCACGTCCGCGATGTTGAGCGAGCCACCGTTGACGGCGAAAAGGCCGGTGCTGCCTGGCCCACCGGAGGCATTGTTGAGATTGACGGTCAATCCGTTGCCGATGGTGCCGAGCGCCACCGCCGTATTGTCGACGCCTATGCCGACATTGCCGGTGCCGTTCATTTGAAACGTCGACCGGGGAAGGATGCTGACCTGGCCGCCGTCATGGAGATAGATCCCCATCGAGCCGCCGCCATTCATCGTGACCGGAATGAGAACGTCCGCAATGACGCGGCTGCCGGTGCCCGAAGCCCCGAGACCGACGGAGTTGAACGCAGCCGTCGTGATGCTCGTGCCGCTGTGCAGATTGACGGTGCCGCCGCCCTCCGCGATCGCGCCATGGCCTGCCGAGATGGTCGGGGTTGCGGTCGCGGTGTTGTTGACGATGACGTTCGTGGCGTCGATTCTGCCGCCGATCGCGACAAGTCCTGCTCCAACGCCAGTCGTCGTGATCGAGACGCCGTTGAGAGTTGCGCTACTGGCGGCACCATTGGCGAGAACTGCGTGGCCGCCTTGGGTCAGGATGCTGAGATTGCCGTTCGGCACGGTGATCGCGCCGCCATTGGCCTGGAGCGCATTGCCGTTCAATGCCTGAAAGGTAATCGGGCCGGGAAGGGGCACCGCCAGACTGTCGATGACGAGCGTGCCACCGGTGACGTTGCTTGCGTTCGTGGCACCGGGCGTCGCGACATTCGTGCTGCCGACGACGGTCGTGGTGCCCGCCGTGACATTGATCGTCGCCGTGATCGTCGGTGGGCTCGGCCCGACCGTCTGGGCGCCGAGCGGGAGGGAGGACAAGAGCAGCCCGACGCTTGCTGCTCCGCAGGCTGGCAGGCCACTCGTAGGCACGACCCAACGGTACATCATTCTCATGATGCCCTCCGGTTGCGGTGGCCCTTGGTCCTACGCTTCTGTTCTCGCCYTGCGCCGAATCACCCGTGTTTCTGCCGGCAGCACGGACAACCGTCGATAGGGAAAACCCTGAGATACGGCGTTCGCGGTTTCGTTGGTTTCCATGAGATTAACGACGGCTCCCACGCAACATGGCCTCCGTGGCCGGTCGGCCATGGCGGTCATGTTGCGTGGGGTAGCCGGAGGGGCAGCGGTTGAGGACTTCGCCGCGTTCAGCGGATTCAGCGCAGCGGGGGAGCGTACAGGATTCCGCCCATGCTCCAGAGCTGGTTCAAGCCACGCGGGATGCCGAGGCGGGATTTCACACCAAGATTGCGCTCGTAGAGTTCAGAGTAGTTGCCGACGGCCTTCACGGCCCGAATGGCCCAGGCATTGTCGAGCCCGAGCATCTTGCCGAAACCACCCTCGGCGCCGATGAAGCGACGGACGTCAGGCTTGGCGGAGGCCAGGGCCTCGGCCGTGTTGGTTGAGGTGATGCCAAGCTCCTCGGCGTTCACGAGAGCAAAATTCACCCATTTGACGAAGGTGAACCAGGCGAAATCGTCACCGCGCGTCACCGGGCCAAGCGGCTCCTTCGAGATCACGTCAGGCAGGATGACGGCATCGGCGGGGCGAGGAAGCTTCAGGCGTTCGGCATAGAGCGCCGACTGGTCGCGCGTCAGCACATTGCATTCGCCAGCCTGGAAGGCCGCGAGAGCAGCGGCAGCCGTCGGGAAGGCACGCTCTTCATAGGTTATCGAGTTCGAGCGCAGGAAGTCGGAGAGGTTGAGTTGCGTCGTCGTGCCCGCTTCGACGCAAATCTTGGTGCGGTCGAGTTCGAGCGCCGAGGTTGCCGTCACCGACTTCATGATCATGAATCCCTGGCCGTCGTGATAGGTCACGCCGGCGAAAGACAGGCCGAGCTCGGCCTCGCGCGCCAGAGTCCAGCTGGAGTTGCGCGAGAGCAGGTCGACCTGGCCGGCGCGCAGCGCGTCGAAACGCTGGCTCGCCGAAAGCGGTACGAAGCTGACCTTGGCCGGATCATCGAAAATCGCGGCCGCGACGGCCCGGCAGAAATCGACATCGAAACCCGACCACGCGCCTTGCGCATCCTTCTCGGAGAAGCCGATCAGGCCTTCGCTGACGCCGCATTGCAGGGTGCCGCGCTGCCTGACGGTGTCGAGCGTTCCGGCTGCGGCCGGCTGCGCCGCTCCCCAGAGCGTGACGGCCGCGAAACAGGCAAGCGCGCTGCGAAGGTAGGTCTTGGCCGCGTTCAGCATGACCATCGGTCTCCGGTTGGGACAGATTGCGGAATTGGCAGGGGGCTCGCGCAAGTCAGAGACTTGCACCGTGTCAGAGACTTGCACCGTGCCGGACGACGACCTTGGTGTTGAGCGGGACGCGCTCATACAGATCGATGATGTCGCCATTGGCGAGGCGGAAACAGCCGGACGAAATCGATTGGCCGATGGTCTCAGGCTGGTTGGTGCCGTGGACCCGGAAAACCGTCGAGCCGAGATAGAGCGCTCGCGCTCCCATCGGGTTCCCCGGACCGCCGGCCATGAAGCGCGGCAGATAGGGCTGGCGTGCGATCATCTCCGGCGGCGGGCGCCAGTCCGGCCATTCCGCCTTGCGGCTGATCTTGACCAGGCCCGACCACTGGAAGCCTTCACGGCCGACGCCGATGCCGTAGCGCAGAGCGCGGTTATTGCCCTGGACGACATAGAGGAAGCGTTCCGAGGTATGAATCACCACGGTTCCCGGCGGCTCGTTGGAGCGGAACAGCACGGCCTGACGCGCGTAGGGGCCGTCGGCGACAACGGTTTCCTCACCCGAAATGCGCCCCGGCTCGTCACCGATGTCGAGGGTCTCCGCCTCGCCGGCCTTGGGGGCCGCGAATGCGCTGCCGGGCAGTGTCGCGACAGCACCCAAGGCCAGAGCCGCAAGGCCGAGGCAGGTTCCAGCGATTGTCTGCTTCCGTCCGCTTACCCGCATACTGCTCACTCCCGGATTGTAAGATGCGCTCAGGCTCCGCAGCGCACGAAGATGAAGGTTCCATAGCGGCGATGCGCGTCGGGATCGACGAAGCGCATGACCAGCTCCCTGTCGGTCGCGGACAGGATTTCGCGATCCTGCGGGTCCCCGGCGGGAGCCTCGAAGCCGAGGAAGTTTCTGCCGCCCGGTCCGCCCTTGAGCTTGAGCTCATAGAGCTTGGGATCGTCGGCGACATGCATCATGACGCCGTCGGTCGGGCCCTTGGTGATCGAGTAGGGCATGTTGCACTGGGCCTTGGCCTGGGCCTCGGTCCGCTTGCGGTCCTTGTCGGCGTGGAAGGAGGCGATGCCCCATTTCCCGATCAGGCGCTCGCGCGGGATGCTGCTCGGTCCAGCTGCGGCACCGGCGGACGAGCTGCCTGCATTTTCACTGGTTCCGGCGCAGCCTGCTGCGGCCAGCGTGAACGCCGCCGCGGCGAGGCGGGTCAGCATGCCAGATCGAAGAGAAGTTGTTCTGGGAGGGTTTGCACCGCCTGAATGGTGCAGAATTGCCGGAAAAGTGGCTTGGCCTCTGTCGTGTTGCGGTACCACATTACACTCCAGCATCTTCGGACACAGGTCATCATGGACGAAGCCGCCGGCAGAATTCAAGCCATCACTTGCACAAGCATCGATGTATCTTCCGCTGCGAGATCTATGACCTTCCCCACGCGGTGTTGAACGCGCCTGAACAGCGCAGGCGCCTCCCTGGTTATTGGCCTGGAACGGAGTTGGGGCGCGCTTGCAAGCCCAGGAAATGCCGGATGACCGGTTTGTCCTGGCCTGTATGGAATTTCGTGACTTCCGCCTGGATATCGGCATCGGCCTGCGAGACACGCCTGTGCTGACGCAGATGCTCGGCCCAGGACTCGACCATGAACCATTCAAGGATGCAGTCGGGGTCGGCGGCATCCTCGCTGACGCCCCAGGCGAAGGCGCCGTCCCGGCGCCGCTCCGGAGCGAGCCGCGCCACCGCCTCGAGGAAGGCGGCCCGGCTTTCGCGAGCGACACGGTACTCGATCGTGATGGTGACGGGGCCGCGATCGTGTTCGACCGGATCGGCGATCGCCGGCTCCGGCCAATGGGTCGAGGGGGTGAGATCGGCCTCGCCCGCCGGTAGCCGCAGGCGCAGGACCGCAACGGCGACCAGCGCGAGCGCGAGTGCTGCGACGAGCAAGGTGGCATGCAGCCCGATTGCTTCGGCAACAAGCCCCCAGAGCAGGCTTCCGGCGGCCGACGCGCCGTTGAAGATCGTGAGGTAGATCGCCAGGCCGCGCCCGCGCACCCAGTTTGGCAGAATGGCCTGTACCGTGCCGTTCAGCGTCGTCAGCGCAGCGATCCAGGCCCCGCCCAGGACGAGCAGCATGAGAATGGCGAGCCATTGCGGTGGCACCGCCGCCAACGCCGCCGTCACGGCGGCCGTGACGAGTGCGGCGCCGAGCATGATGCCGTCGGCATCGAGATGGGCCCGGATCCGCGGCAGCACGATGGCGCCTGCGATCGCGCCGGCTCCTACAGCTCCGAGAAGGAGGCCATAGAAACCGGCGCCCCCGCCGAGCAGCTGTCGGGCAACGAGGGGCAACAGCGCCCAGATGGCGCTGGCGCCGGCGAAGAACAGGACGGCCCGCAGAAGAACCAGGTGAAGCTCTCGACTGGCGCGGGCGTAGCGCAGCCCCGCCCTGAAAGCGCCGCCGAAATGTTCGCGGAGCTCGTCGTCGGCGCCGGCGGGGCGCTGCCACCAGAGCAGTGCCGCGATGACGAAGACATAGCTCAGGACGTCGGCGCCATAGGTCGAGGCGGCACCAAAGGCCGCCAGGAGCGCGCCGCCGGCGGCAGGGCCGATCGCGCGGGCAATGTTGATGCCGAGCGAGTTCAGGGCGACGGCATTGCGCAGCTCGGTCATCGGCACGAGCTCGGGGACGATCGATTGCCAGGTCGGCCCCATCAAGGCCGCGCCGACACCGCCGATGAAGGTCAGCCCGACCAGAAGTTCGATCGTCAGCCGGTTGGTCAGGGCCAGCGTCATCAGGACAGCGCTGGTGCAGCCCAGCAGCAGCTGGACGCCGATCAACAATTTCCTACGGTCGACGATGTCGGAGAGCACGCCGGCCGGGATCGCGAGGAGGAAGATCGGCAAGGTACCGGCGACCTGGATCATGGCGACAGCCGCAGGCGAGCCGGAGAGATCGGTGACCAGCCAGCCGCTTGCGACGTCGCGCATGAAGGAGCCGACATTGCCAAGGACCGTGGCCGCCCAGAGTACGGCGAAGACGGAGTGCCGTAGTGGCGCGAAGGCCGAAGACGCCGGTCTGGCTGCGGTATCGTGCGGCACTTGGGTCATCAGACTCGTGCTCCCCGGCTCGAACGGGCGGAAAGCACTGCCAGCAGCGCCAGCCCGCCGACAATCGAGACATGCTCGAAGAAGATGTTCTGATGCAGGAAGCGCTCGCCCGCGGGCTTCAGCCAGAAGGCATGGGCATAGAGTGTCGCGAGGATCGTGAAGCCGGCCAGCGCCGCCGCGCCGATCCAGGCATAGCGGCCGCCGGCAATCAGCAATGCGGAACCGCCGAGCTGCGTCAGGATGACGAGCGTGGCGAAGAATGCGGCAGGCTCGAGCCCGGTCAGACCGCGGACCTCGGCGGTCGCTCCCGCGAAATCGAACAGCTTGGCGATGCCGCTGAGCATGAAGGGCAGCGCCACAGCGACGCGGGCGAGAACAACCAGCCAGGGCTGGCCAAGGAGCCGTTCGACGGCGTGCTGAGCGGAAGAGAGTGGCGAACCGGGCATGATCGATCCCTTCGTGCGCTCAGAAGGCCCAGCAGGAGCAGCCCAGTGCTCCCCAGAACGAACCCTCGTCGCGCACCGGCACGGTTGCGGCCAGGGCCGAAGCATGTGCGTGTCCGTGGACGCCGCACGCGCTGGCACAGCCACAGGCGGCCGCGAAGGCATATTTGCGGACATCCATGCCCGCACGCTTCTGATATCCGCCGAAGGTCCTGACCGGCGACCAGTCCGGCATGGCCGGCGGCAGTGGCGGGGCAAGCCCGGCATAGTCGCCGGTGCCATGAACCGGCTTGCCGCCGAGCAGCGTCAGGACGCTCTCGATGTCCTGGATCTCGTCCTCCGGCACGGTCATGTAGTCGCGGTCGAGCACGACGAGATCGGCAAGCTGGCCGGTCTTGATCTGGCCCTTCTTGCCTTCCTCGGTCGAGAACCAGGTATTGGCCTGCGTCCAGAGCCGCAGCGCGCTTTCGCGGTCGAGCAGGTTGCGCTGCGGGTAGAGCCTGAGGCCGCCCAGCGTCTTGCCGGTCACGAGCCAGGCGAGCGAGACCCAGGGGTTATAGCTCGCGACGCGGGTCGCGTCGGTGCCGGCGCCGACAGGGACACCGGCCTCGAGCATGCGCGCGATCGGTGGTGTGCGCTCGGTCGCCTTGGCGCCATAACGTTCGACGAAATCCTCGCCCTGGAACATCATCCGGTGCTGCACGGCGATGCCGCCGCCGAGCGCTGCGATGCGGTCGATGTTGCGATCGCTGATCGTCTCGCAATGGTCGAAGAACCAGTGCAGCCCCTGCAAGGGCGTGTCGCGGTTGACCTTCTCGAAGACGTCGAGCGCGCGGGTGATGGTCTCATCGTAGGTGGCATGCAGGCGCCAGGGCCAGCGGTTCTCGGCGAGCAGCCGCACGACGGGCTCGAGATCGCCCTCCATCGTGGACGCCATGTCCGGTCGCTCGATCCTGAAATCCTCGAAATCCGCAGCCGAATAGACCAGCATCTYGCCAGCGCCATTATGGCGATAGAGATCATCGCCCTGGCCGGGTTTCACCTGGTTGGCCCAGCCCGCGAAATCGGCGAGCTCCTCCTTCTGCTTCTGCGTGAAGAGATTATAGGCGAGCCGCAAGGTCAGCTCGCCTGCGGCATGCAGTTTCTCGATGATTGCGTAGTCATCCGGATAGTTCTGGAAGCCGCCGCCTGCATCGATGATGCTGGTCACGCCGAGCCGGTTCATCTCGCGCATGAAATGGCGCGTCGAGTTGAGCTGGTATTCGGGCGGGAGCTTGGGGCCTTTCGCCAAGGTGGCATAGAGGATGTTGGCGTTAGGCTTGGCAATCAGCAGTCCGGTCGGGTTGCCGTGTGCATCGCGCTGGATCTCGCCGCCCGGTGGATCGGGCGTCTCCTTGCCGTAACCGACAGCGCGGAGGGCCGCGGCGTTGAGCAGGGCGCGGTCATAGAGATGCAGGATGAAGACCGGCGTCTCGGGGGCGATCACGTTGATCTCGTCGAGCGTCGGCAAGCGCTTCTCGGCGAATTGATGTTCGGTGAAGCCGCCGATCACCCGCACCCATTGTGGCGGCGGGGTCACTGCGACCTGGCGCTTCAGCATCTCCATCGCCTGGGCAAGCGAGCGCACGCCGTCCCAGCGCAGCTCCATATTGTAGTTCAGCCCGCCGCGGATGATGTGCATATGGCTGTCGATCAGCCCCGGAATGACACGCCGGCCGCCGAGGTCGACGATCGCAGTCGTCGGGCCGGCCAGAGCGCGCATCTCCTGTTCCGCTCCGGCGCCGATGAAACGGCCATCGGAGATGGCAACCGCCTGCGGATCTGGGTTGCCGCGGTCCAGAGTGCTGAAGCGTCCGTTCACGAGAAGGAGGTCGGCGGTCATGGCGGCTTGTCCTGTCGTGTATGTCTGAGCGGCAGCCCGGCCGCCGAGCAGCGTGGAAAGCGCGCCGGCCGCGCCGCCGAGCGTGGTCTGTCTGCGGGTCGGGTTCATGAAGGCTTGCTGCCGGCATCGTTGCGTTCGGCCTGCTTTTCGGCGGAGCGCGCGGGCAGGGCGCCGAAAAGGTGCTCGCCGCATTCGCTCCTGAGCCAGCTGATGCTGAGCCGCTCGCCCGCCAGGACGCGCTTGGCGATCGGTACGATCTGCTCCCCGGCCAGGATGCCGAGGAGACCGATCAGCGCCACCACCGGTGGCGCGGGCGAGCGGACATTGAGCAGGCTGTAGATGATGCCGACCAGCAGACCGGCCCCCAGGGCCAGCAGATAGGGCTTCATAGCGACCTCCCTTGGGCTCTGGCCGCCCGACAATCAGCCTTTCACGAAAGCGAGCAGATCGGCGTTGACCAGCTCCGGATGGGTCGTGCAGAGCCCGTGCGGGAGCTTCTCGTAGACCTTGAGCGTGCCGGGCTTCAGCAGCTTGATCGAGAGCAGGGCCGCGTCGGCGATCGGCACGATCTGGTCGTCATCGCCATGCATCACCAGTGTCGGCACCTCGACCGCCTTCAAATCCTCGGTGAAATCGGTCTCCGAGAAGGCCTTGATGCCGTCGTAATGCGCCTTGGCGCCCCCCATCATGCCCTGGCGCCACCAATTCCGGATGACGCCCTGCGACGGTTTCGCGCCCGGGCGATTATAACCGTAGAAGGGCCCACTCGGCACATCGAGGAAGAATTGCGCACGATTGGCGGCGAGCGCCTGCCGGAAGCCGTCGAAGACCTCGATCGGCAGGCCGCCCGGATTGGCCGCGGTCTTCAGCATCAGCGGCGGCACCGCGCCGATCAGCACCAGCTTGGCGACGCGGCCCTTGCCATGGCGGACCGTGTAGTGCAGCGCCTCGCCGCCCCCGGTCGAATGGCCGACGTGAACGGTGTTTCGCAGGTCGAGATGCTCGACCACCGCCGCAGCATCGGCCGCGTAATGGTCCATGTCATGACCGTCTCCGGTCTGGGTCGAACGGCCATGGCCGCGCCGGTCATGGGCGACGACGCGGTAGCCCTTCGCGAGGAAGAACAGCATCTGCGCGTCCCAGTCGTCCGAACTGAGCGGCCAACCATGGTGGAAGACGATGGGCTGGGCGTCTTTCGGACCCCAGTCCTTGAAGAAGATTTCGAGACCGTCCTTCGTGCTGACCTTGGGCATGATCAATGTCCCTCTTGTGCGCCGAACATCGTCTTGGCGTAGATGATGCCGAGACCGTAGGCCCCGCCGAACTTCTTGGCGATGCCGGTGGTGAGATCGTAGGTGTCCGTCCTCGCCCAGTCGCGCTGCAGCTCGAGCAGATATTGCAATGCGGTCATCGGGCGGGCGCCGGCCTGTACCATCCGTTCGACGGCCCGCTCATGCGCTTCGTCGGAGACGTCTCCGCAGGCGTCGGTGATGATGTAGACTTCAAAACCCTGGTCGATGGCCGAGAGCGCGGGACCGACGATGCAAACCGAGGTCCAGAGGCCGGCAAGCAYGATGCGGCTCTTGCCGATCTCGTTGACGCGCGCGATTACCGCGGCATCCTCCCAGGTGTTCATGGAGGTGCGATCGAGCAGCTTCTGGCCGTTGAAGGCAGTCGTGATCTCCTCGAACATCGGCCCGGAGAAGCTCTTCTCGGCGACGGTGGTCAGGATGGCCGAAACGCCGAAGCCGGCGGCGGCATGGGAAATCAGGGCGGCGTTGTTGCGCAGTGCCACGGCATCGATCGACTTCGTTGCGAAGGACATTTGCGATTGAAAGTCGATCAGGATCAGGGTGTGATCCTGGGGAGAGAGCAGCAGTTTACCTGGAACCGGAGTTGCGCGAGCCATGAACCAACCTCCATCGCGGCAGTGAACACGGCTGCACGCTAGCGCTGCAATACGGCCTCGACCAGTAGTAACCTTATGGATACCGCAAGCTTGCCATGAACAAGATTGAGAGAATTGAAGCCGACGATAGCAAATGCCGGGTGGAACCTTTGCTTAAGTTCCTTGCCCAGGAATGGATGAGCCATATCATCTGGGCTCTCGGCCAGAATAACGCGCTGCGGTTTGCGGAGCTTCGCCGCGCGCTGCCCGGATCGATCTCGGCGCGTGTCCTTTCCGCCCGGCTCAAGTCACTTGAAGGCAAGGGCTTCGTCATCCGCTGCGACTTGAGCGAGAATGTCCGCCATGTCGAATATAGCCTGACTGAGGAGGGGCAGGCTCTCGACGCCGAACTGAGGCGGAGCGAGGCCTTTTCCCACGCGCGGTATGGCCTGGCCCTGGCACGTTCGGCGGGCGAGTAGGCATCCGCCGAGAGAACCACCCCAACGTTGCTGTCTTGAATGCCTGGCGTTCAGATCGGCACCATCGTGGGGGATGCAGCCCTTTACGGCTGGGTGTGGAGAACGCGTCCACCGAGGCTGGCGCCCTGCAACAGCCCGACCAGATCGGCCTGGCGTTCGAGGCCCGTTTTCGCAAAGACCCGCTTCAGAGTGGTTCGAACGGTTTCTTCTCCGATGCCGAGGGCGAGCGCGGCATCGCGGGGGCGGCTTCCGGCGGCGATCAAGGCAGCGAGCTTCGCCTCCGCCGGTGTCAGGTCGAACAGTCCCTGGATGACCGAAGCGGTCGGGACCTCTCCGGGGACGACCGGCGTTACGACCAGAATCGCATGAGCTTGCGACAGCACATCGTGCCCCGCCCCGGTCACCGGCACGAGATGCGCGATGAAGGGCGGATTATCGCCCTCGGCGGCAATCGGGATCGAGCGGACAGCGGCATCGTGGGGCGCTTTGCCCAGGGCTGCGAACGCCTGGAGAAGCAAGCGGTCCGCAGACGGATTGGTGAGCCCGAGCCGGGACGGGCGGTCCTGCGCGACATCCGGCATCAACCTGACGAGGAGCGGATTCGCAGCGAGGGCCTGTCCGCGCCACCCGAGTACGGCCGCAGGAAGGCCGATCATCTCGAGCGCGTGGGCAACGGTGCGGGCACGCTCCATGTCGAACCGCGCTGCCAGGATGCCGGCGCGGGCAAAATGGGACCGTGTGCGATCGACCTGTGCGACGAGATCGCGCCCGACCGGCCCCGATGCATAGTCGCGTTCGGCATGGACGATGATGGTGTCGCCGCTCGGAACCTCGATTGCGGTCGCGACGCCGAAGCCATAGCCACGCGGGATGAAGAAGTCCCGATAGATCGGGTCCTGAGCCATTTCCTGCATGGTGAAGACGTCGGCATCGGTTGCAAAACCGGGATGCTGCAGCGCCATCAGACGTTTGGTCCGCTCGTTCGACGCCCCGGGATAGAGGCTGAGAAAATCGAGCCAGAGCTGTTCAAACGCGGGTGAGGAGTTGATGAATCGCATCTCCTCACCCCGGACGGTGCAAAGCACCGCGTCCTTCGCGCTGCAGATATCGGCGAATTTGGCGAGCACGGATGGCCAGAGGCTTGGCACAAGGGCTGCCTCGTAGACGGCATCGATGAGTTGATGCTCGCGTGGATCGCTCATGCCACCCTCCGGTCCTGACCGATCATCGGCCGATACCGCGCTGATTCAGCAATACAACAATAGTAGGGCGCTTCGGCCATCAGCCGGCTCACTATCAGACAAAGTCCGGTGCCAGTCCACGATCGCCAGGGGGGCGCCGGCGTGCTTCCGGTATGCAGCTGGCCATAGGTTCGGTCCGTTTGAGAGTTTGGCCCCGCCGTTCGACGGGGCTGGCGGCCGCTTCTCAGAGGAACATCCCGTCGGTCCTTCCGATACGGGCTTTACAATATACATACGACTGTATATCAAACGTGAACTGTGAGGTGCCGTGATGACGAGCGATAAGAGGAAGGAGCGCGGCGACCGCGCTCGGGCCAACATTCTTCACCATGCAACCCGAATCGCCTCCGTCGAGGGGTTGGACGGTCTGACGTTCGGGCGCGTGGCTGCTGATGCGGGGGTTGCACGAGGCAACATCCAAATCCTCTTTGGCGACAGGGAGGCGCTGCAGCTCGCGACGATCGAGAACGGCGTGTCGCTGTACGCGGACGCTGTCATTGGCCCCGCCAGGGCAAAGCCAATCGCGGTCGAGCGTCTCATCGCTCTTATCGAGGGCTGGTACACGTTCGTGGAGCAAAGAACGCTCCCGGGCGGTTGCCTGGTTCACGCGCTGAGCAGTGAATACCGCACGCGTCCGGGACGGATCCGCGATCGCGTGGAGCACCATCGACTGGAGGCGAGGCAGTGCATCGTCAATCTGTCGACCGAAGCAATGCGGGCGGGAGATCTGCCGGCCGACACCGATATTGAGCAACTTGCCTTTGAGCTTACTTCGTATCAGGCATCGGCCAATGTGGCAGCCCTGATGGAAGAAGCCGACCAGTTCGAACTCGCGAGGCTCGCATCCAGGCAGCGGCTCCGGGCGGCGCGGGGTCTAAGATGAGCTGCGACCCATTCCGCTCCGGAGAGCCGGAACGCCAGCAGCGACCTGCCGCTCGTGGCCGATCTGCAGATTTGTTGGCGAGGCGAGACGGGTTGCCGCCAGCTTTCCGAACCTTCCTTGAAGACTTGAATTCCATCCTGCCGGGCCCCTAGAGAGCCTCTCAGCGAACGGTTTCGTACGCCTGAAGGCCGAACGTCTTGATGAGCCGCGCCGCCGCGCCGGCAGGCCGCTCATATCCCAATTGTCCAACCAAACGACTTGGCATCGGTGCTGACATCGCCGGGCCGGAAAGGTCCACTCATGGTCGCTGCGCCGCTGCAAACTCCACGTGAAGTCGATCGGCCGCAGGCCAAGAGCCCATGGCTCCCGGTTTCGATGCTCGCATTCGGTGTCTTTGTCGTCGGAACCGGCGAGTTCGTCCTGGCGGGCTTGCTGCCCCTTCTCAGCAGTTCGCTCAAGATCGCGCCGTCCGTCGCGGGGCAGGTCATCACGATCTTCGCGTTGACCTGCGCGCTCGCGGGCCCGGTCCTGACGACGTCCACCGGGGGATGGGACCGAAGAACCGTACTGGTCGCCGCAGTGGTGACTTATCTTGCCGGGAGTGTCTGGACTGCGCTCGCGCCGTCCTATGCTCATGTACTGGCCGGTCAGGTCGTGGCTGCTCTCGGCGTTGGATTATTTGTGCCGACCGCCACCGTAACTGCTGCCGCGATGGTTTCGCCAGCACACCGGGGCCGAGCCATTGCTTTGGTCGTGAGCGGCTTCACTGCGGCGACTGCGCTTGGGGCACCCTTGGGTACAGCGTTCGGCGGGATGTTCGGCTGGCGGTCGACCATGTGGCTTGCAACCGGACTGGCCGTGGTTGGCGTCATCGGGATCGTCATCTCCGTCCCGAAGACAACGACGATCGCGACAGCACCGGGGTTACGCCAGCAAATGCGGTTCCTGCTCGAGCCTCAAATCGCTGCGGTCCTCGGAGTGACCCTGCTGGCCTTCACCGCTGTGTATATGCCCTACACCTATATGGGGATCATCTTTGAAACGGCGACGCAGGGAAACAGTCTCTACCTTGCGGGGCTCATGACAACGCTTGGCGTGGTTGGCACTGTCGGGAACCTGGGCGCCGGTATGCTCGCCGACCGCTTTGGCGGCCGCAGGGTGGTGGCGATCGCCTTGGTCTGGCTCATTCTCAGCCTGGTCGTCCTGCGATCGACCACCGATAACCTGGCATGGGCCTTTGCATTGATCGCGGTCTACGGCATCGCCGCCTTCGCCATTACGACGCCGMAACAGCACCGACTGATCTCCCTGAAGCCTGAAGCCGCCGGTGTTCTCGTTTCGCTCAACCAGGCAATCCTGTACCTCGCCATCGCACTATCGGGTTCCATCGGCGGTCTAGGAATTGAGTGGCTGGGCTCGAACAATCTCGGCTTCGTCGCTGCGGTGCTGGCAGGCATGGCATTGGTGCTGTCATTGTCGATGAAATCGGAGAGCCATGCTCACCGATGAGGATGCAATCCGCCTGGTGCAACGGGTATCTGCCATGGAGGGCAGGAACACTTGCACCCGGTCGTAAGACGGTCGCTGTTGCCAAGGACTGTTTGATTTCGCTCATCGCTCGTCGCCTGGTTTGCTATTCATTGCTGTGCAACCAGGACGTCGAGCGCTCACCGCGTTACATTTGGCCACGAGGCAAGAGGGGGGCAAATGCGGTCGCCTTCATCTCCACCAGCCCATCTGCCGCGTTGAGTTCAGCGACGGCCAGTTCGACGCAGGCGGGATAGGGGGCGGGAAAGAACTCGTCCCGGACGGCCGCAATCGCGGCCAGTTGTCCTGCTTTGTCCAATGCCAGTCGGTCGCTGCCGAGCACATGAAACATCTGAAGTTCCACGACATCATCCACACGCGCCCCGCATGCGTTCAGAAGCTGTTCCATCAATGTGAAGACACGACGCAATTCGCTACGAAAGCGCTCGGCGTCCATCGCTGTCGGTTGCCTGTTACTGGCGACAAGCCCGGACAGAAATACAAAATCTCCAGCGCGCCGCGCCGGGGCATAATGGAACTGTTCGACATCGTCCTTGAGCACGGCGGGCACCACCACCTTGCCAGTGGACGTAGCATGATCGCCGATCGAACGATTGACCTGTTCTTCCATCGTGTTTCGAGCTCTCGGGGGCATGGTTTGGGCGCGTCGGCCTGCGATCTACACGTGCAGCGGGGCCATTGACGGAGCGATGAGCGCCTCGAGCTCGTCTCGCGTGGCGCCATCGCGGGCTTGCATTGAAAGGCCTTGCATCACTGCGCTGTAGTAGTTGGCCAGCACCGGGATATTGCTCGAACCCGGCAGGTCACCCTCCGCTACGCCCCGAGCCAGCCGGGCGCGAATACGCATCTCGGTTTCCTCGCGAATGCTCCTGAGCAGTTCGCGCAGTGGTTCGGTTTCAATCTGGCAGTTCACCACGCCGAGGATCAGCAGGCAGCCGCCAGAGTGTGGTGCGCTGAGCGCCGTGTCGATGCTGCCCTGAAGCATGGCGCGGATCGACTCCCGTACGGTGGTGCCTTCGTCGAGCGCGCGCAGGGCGCCAGATCCCGCGGTCGCCACATAGAGCTCTACCGCCTCCCGAAACGCTGATTCCTTCGAGACAAAGGCTGCATAAAAACTCGGCGGCGTAATCCCGATCGCTGCCGTCAGGTCGTTGAGCTGAGTGCCCTCATACCCCTTGGCCCAGAACACTTCCACGATGCGCTGAAGTGCGTGGTCACGGTCAAAGCTGCGCGGGCGGCCTCGGACTGCCATGGTGTCCCTTTCTGTAGCGCAATTTATATAAAGCCTTGACCATGGCACGCAAGCCGGGTAGCGAATTTTATAGTGAGAATTATAGAATGGATTGAGTGACAATGGACACTGTCGATCGCAGCAGCCCGGCGAGTTCGGCTTCCGGAACGCCGACAGCGCAGGCCGTGCGGGAAGGACTCCCGGTAGTGGTCTATGTCCTGGGATTGACGATCTTTTCGCTGACCACATCGGAATTCATGGTCGCCGGCATGATGCCCTCGCTGTCGGCCGCGCTTGGCGTAACGATTGCCGAGGTCGGGTATCTGATCTCGATCTATGCGGCGGGGATGGTCGTCGGTGGGCCGCTGCTGACCCTCGCGCTTCTCAAACTCGGAGTTCCAAACAAGCGTGCACTGCTTGGTTTGCTTGCGCTCTACAGTGTTGGAGGGATCATCGCCGCGACGGCGGATGGGTATGGCATCATGGTTGCCGCGCGGATCATCACCGGTGTTGCCGGGTCGGCATGTTTCGGGGGGTCGTTGGCCATCTGTGCCGAAGTCGTTCGACCGGACGCGAGAGGGCGGGCCTCATCGATCGTGCTCGCCGGGTTGATGCTCGCGACGGTCCTGGGCGTGCCGGCTGCGACCTTGATTGATCAGCGCTTTGGCTGGCGAGCGAGCTTTTGGCTGGTCGTCGCGCTCGCGATGCTGTGTGCCGCTATCATAGCAGCATTGGTTCCGGCATCCAGGAAATCGGCCCAAATCAGCTTGAGCACTGAACTGGMATCGTTCCGAAACGGCCAGCTTTGGGCGGCCTATGCCACGAGCGGTCTGATCATTGGCGCGACCTTTGCCGCATTCAGTTATTTCTCGCCGATCTTTACGGATGTGACGGGCTTTTCTCCTGCCACGGTACCCCTGCTGCTCGGCGCTTATGGTGCAGCCAACGTCATCGGCAACGCGATCGTTGGGCGCTTCGCCGACAAGCATACGATTCCGATCCTCGTCGGCGGCCTGATCGCATTGGCGGGGACGCTCGCGACATTCGCAGTCTTTGCCGATCACCGCATTATCAGCGTCGTTGCTTTCATTGCGATAGGATTGGTCGGGGTCCCCATGAACCCGGCGATGATTTCACGCGTCATGAAGACAGCGCACCCCGGGCCATTGGTGAACACAGTCCACACATCGGTCATCAATATCGGTCTTGCGGCAGGCGCCTGGTTCGGTGGCATCGGTATCGTCGCCGGTTATGGTTTGCGCTCGCCGCTTTGGATCGGTGTCGCGCTGGCGCTGCTCGGTCTCGTCAGCCTCATGCCGCGCAGCGTCAGGAGATCGGTGCAATGACTGCCTAACGGACGCCAAGCAATATCCGGGGATGCAGGCACTCAGACGGTTCGCAGGCCAGGGCAGCCTGGACGGCCAATCGCAGATGCCGTCCGCGATCGACGGTTGGCGTCAAGAGCGGTTGGCGCGTCACCGGCCCAAACTCGGGGCTAAAACGATGGCGGCGTGCAGGCACTTACAACTTCGCAGGCAACCGGTCCCACGCATCTAAACCGATGCGGCCTTCGGCTATCGAAATAATACGCATCGCCGGGGCCCAGTATTCGGCGCTGATCCTCGACCGTGACCTCCAGCCGGCCAATGAGGACAATTCCGCCCTCTTCGCCATCATGGGCGAGCAGCACACGACCTGTGTCGGTCCCTGGTTCGTAGCGTTCCTTCAGGATTTGAAGTGCGCGACCGAACAGGCTCTCGCCCACTTGCCGATACGAAATCCCGCCCTTGCCAATCTCAACCAATTCACTGGCTTGATAGAAGGTCTGTTGCGGCCTGTCAGGCTCCATTGAGAAGAATTCGCTGAGTCCAATGGGAACTCCATCGAGAATTCGCTTCAGGACTCCAACGGATGGGCTAATGGAGTTCGACTCGATCAGCGATATCGACGAATTGGCTATGCCGACACGCCTAGCGAGCGTGCGCTGCGATAGATTGTATTTCTGTCGGATGAATCTAAGGCGAGCACCTACGTCCACAGACACCGAACTCTCCTCCCCGCCAACCCGTGCTTGTCCCGCGACGATCCTCGACACATCTTCGTCCCGTGCGCTTGCCGTGGGACATACGCCAACTGTGTTTGACGCGAAGGGGACAGCTTATCTGTCAAACCGACGCCCACGGGCCCCAAATGAGCTCATTTTCGTGTCGGAGCTTACCGGCCCGGCATGGCGCAGTCACCCCTCCGACATCGATGCCGATCACCCGCTGTTCCTTCTGTTCAATATCTGCATCGATCTGTCTTTGTCTCCTTATAAATCAGCGTCTTATGTTTCATCCGAAACAGACTTGTTGGCAATGACGGAACGTGGCTTGTGGCAGGCAGACAAGGGAGCACGCCATGACCGCCAACACTCCGCCAGCCTCATTGCAGAACGCCCGCTCGCTCGACAGCTACTGGATGCCCTTTACCGCCAACCGGCAGTTCAAGGCCGCGCCGCGGCTCCTCGCCTCGGCCCAGGGCATGCACTACACCACCGATGATGGTCGCAAGGTGGTCGACGGCACGGCCGGGCTCTGGTGCGTCAATGCCGGACATGGCCGCCGCCAGATCACGGAAGCGGTCGAGCGCCAGCTTTCGACCCTCGATTATGCGCCGTCCTTCCAAATGGGGCACACGATCGCCTTCGACTTCGCCGAGCGCCTCGCCGCCCTGGCGCCAGGGGCCGGAGAGGCGAAACTCGATCGCGTCTTCTTCACCGGTTCGGGCTCGGAATCAGTCGATACGGCTCTCAAGATCGCCATCGCCTATCAGCGCGCGATCGGGCAGGGGACGCGAACCCGCCTGATCGGCCGCGAGCGCGGCTATCACGGCGTCGGCTTCGGCGGCATTTCTGTCGGTGGACTGGTCAATAACCGGCGTGTCTTCCCGCAGCTTCCGGGCAGCGATCATCTGCGCCATACGCATGATCTTGCCCGCAATGCCTACACGAAGGGGCTCCCGGAGCACGGCGCCGAACTTGCCGACGATCTGGAGCGCCTGGTCGCGCTGCATGGCGCGGAAACGATCGCGGCGGTGATCGTCGAGCCCGTCGCAGGCTCGACCGGCGTTCTGTTGCCGCCGAAGGGCTATCTGCAGCGCCTGCGCGAGATTGCGACGCGTCACGGCATCCTGCTGATCTTCGACGAGGTCATCACCGGGTTCGGCCGTCTCGGCACGCCCTTTGCGGCCGAGTATTTTGGCGTGGTGCCGGACATCATGACGACGGCCAAGGGGCTGACCAATGGTGCGGTGCCGATGGGCGCCGTCTTCGCCAGCCGCAAGGTGCATGATGCGCTGATGACCGGTCCGGAGGCTGCGATCGAGCTGTTCCATGGCTACACCTATTCCGGCCACCCGATCGCTTGCGCCGCTGGTCTCGCGACGCTCGACATCTATGCCGAAGAGGGGCTCCTGACGCGCGCCGCCGAGCTCGCGGCGAAATGGCAGGAGGCGATGCATAGCCTCAGGGGCGCTCCGCATGTGATCGATATCCGCACCATCGGCCTCGTCGTCGGCATCGAGCTCGAATCGCGCGCTGGAGCGATCGGGGCGCGGGCTTATGACATCTTCGTCGACTGCTTCGAGAAAGGGCTGCTGATCCGTGTCACCGGCGACATCATCGCTCTGTCGCCACCGCTGATCGTCGAGCCCGGGCAGATCGACGACATGGTGTCCCTGCTCGGCGAAGCGCTGAAGCGCGCAGCCTAGAGCAAGCGCCGGTGCATTCGCGGCCATTGCGCTTGCCGCCTTCGACGGAGGGCGTCAGGCGCGTCTCCGCCGGTGCGGCGCTGCCTGCGATCGAGGTAAGGACGCCGCAGGAGAGCAATTCACACCGGGTGTTGCTGCAGCCATTCCAGCAGCAACACGTAGCTGACGGCCAGAAGAACGGGCCCGACGAATAGTCCGAGGAGCCCGTCGACGATCATGCCGCCGATAACGCCCATCAGAATGACCGGCATCGGCACATTCAGCCCTCTGCCGAGCATCAATGGTCTGAGAATGTTGTCGCCGAGACCGACGACAATATTCCAGATCAGAAAGATGACTGCCGGCTGCGTTGCTTCGTAAATGAAGACATAGCCGACCACAGGCAGCGTCAGCAAAATCAGCGGCACCTGCATGATGCCCAATATGAGCGCAACAAGGGTCAAGGGACCGGCTGCCTGAATTCCTATGGCGAAGAAGCCCAGGCCTAAAAGCGATGACTGGATCAGAGCAACGCCAACAACCCCGAGTCCCACGCCGCGGATCGTGGCTGCGGTCAGCGTGACCAGTTGCACCGCGCGCTCGTTGCTCCCTGTGACGCGTGTCAACAGGCGTCTAGCGAACGTTGCTGCGTCCTTGCCGTAGACAATGAGTACCGTGGCGATCGCGAAGGAAAGAACGAATGAGAGTTCGCCAACGGCAAGGCCACCAGCGAACGTAGCCAGCCATGCCAAGGGCCCGCTGAGCAGGTGGCCGTATTTTGCCAGCGCCGCCGGCAGGTTGGAGGCGACGAGTGTCCAGATCTCCGTTAATTTCTTGCCGATCAAAGGGGTGCCATCGAGCCATAGGGGTGGCTGTGGGATGGTTACGTTCTGGCTCTGCAAGGTCGAGATCAGCGAATAGAGCGTCGTCGCAAGCGACGTCACCGCAATCACCATCGGCCCCAGCATCAACACGACGCCGATCAGTCCGATCAGCAGCGCCGATCCACGATTCCCGAGCCGCGGCATCAAGCGCAGATGGAGCGGATACAGCATCACCGCCAGGATCGCTGACCAAATCAAAAGGAATGCAAAGGGAAGCACGATCCGTGCGCAGGCATAGACCAGCAGGGCAACCAGACCGACCCGAATGGCATTGTCGATCATGGTCGAGGGGCGACCGAGGTTTGGAGCCTTCCCGTCCATCGATCTGCCCCCTTAAACAGTTTGCTGCAAGAGCCTCGTGTGGTGTGTAGTACTCAGCCCATTCTGGACCACGTCGGAAATGCGACGAGAATGGGCTGGATCTCCGGTGGACGCAGCGGAAGACGAGTTCCAAGTGCCTGCATATCCGATTGGCCGAACAACCACGGCTCATCGTTGGCTGACACGCAGAACACAGTACAATGAACGTAAGCCCTGTAAACTAACGTTCTGGCATTCGATGATGTGCCCGGGAATCGRCATGTCCGGTTCCGCTGGCGACTGGCAGAAAGTCGAGTACTCTCCAACGCGCTCGTCAGCGTACCGGCGGCGCACCCATCTTCGCGAGAACAGATTAATCCATCCGAAACGGCGATCTTGACCGGTGAATACGATCGATAGACAGTTCCGGCAGTCGGAAATTCGCTCATGGCAGCTTTCGACCCGTTCGGTGGCCGACGCCTTGTTCTAGCGTTCGACGCACAGATGGAAGCGCTTGCCTTACTATAATGGAAGGCTGCCGCGGTCTGCTTGGGGGCGTCTGGGTGCCTAATCTTACGAGGTTTCATCTGATGGAGCCCAAAGAGAAAAGGCGCGCCTCTTTCTTCGCCCTCGCGCAACAATTCCGTGTGATAGGGCCAATTCTGTCCGGAGTGCTGGTTGTCATGATCGGGCTCGGATTGGTGATTGGACGCATCGTCCTGACCGGTCTTGTTGCAGCGGGCAGCGTCCAAGCGCTCCGCGCGACGGAGATCGATTTTACTGACGAGAAATAAGGTTCAACTGAGAACGCCTGGAGTGACGCCCGGAGCCCAAACGAAGGTGCCAGTTCCAAGACAGGGAAGGCCTACCTGATGGCAATGATTGCGCCGCTGCTCCGAGAAATCCGCCACAATGCCATTCTCTGGCTGTTGGCGATGGTACCCGCAGTATTCATCGCCCAGCGCCTCAAGCCCGAAGCACATACACTCC
>NZ_JBFTLD010000040.1:0-50906 GCF_056396265.1 Allobosea sp. 05T422_2
CCTCGACCACCAGGCTCGCACTTCAGACGGGTCTGGATTCTGCCGCTCTGTACATCGCTCGCTCCAATGCGGCGAGCGAGGCCGACATTCAGCGTCTCGGCATGGCAATGCTGCGCGCGAATATGGACAACGCAAAATACGGCACACTGACCTCTGCGAACTTTCGAATGGATGCGCAGCAGCGCGTCATAGCCACGGCGGAAGCGACGGTTCCCGTTTCAATCATGGCGCTGCTGGGGAAGGAGAACATTCCGGTTTCTGCCAAGGCCGAGGTGGTGCGATCGTCGAACAGCATAGAGGTTGGATTAGCCCTCGACGTCACGGGGTCGATGCAGGGGCAGGACATCATTGATCTTAGGGCAGCGGCGAAAGAACTGATCGATCTGGTCGTCAAGGATCAACAGACGCCGTACTATTCCCGCGTCGCGCTTGTGCCTTACTCGATGGCTGTGAATGTGGGTTCGTATGCCGACAAGATTCGAGGGGGATATACGAAGGATGAAATAAGCACGATGCCGGGAAAGGAGAAATTTACCTTTACAAACGCCGAGAATGACTCAAAGACATTCAGAATCAGTACGTGTGTGACTGAGCGGGCCGGGACTTATGCCTATACGGATTCCCCCCCGACTCTTGCATTGCTGGGGCGGAACTACACGTCCGATGGCAAGTGCCTCAGTAACGAGATTGTGCCGCTCTCTGATAATAGGACTACCTTGAAAACTACCGTCGATGGTTTTGTCGCCAGTGGGGTGACGGCTGGTCATATCGGGCTCGCTTGGGCTTGGTATATGGTGTCGCCGAATTTCGGGTTCCTCTGGCCCGATGCGAAGAGCCGGCCTGCTGCCTACGGCACGCGTGAACTGATCAAGGTGGTCGTGTTGATGACGGACGGTGCATTCAACACGCCGTATTGCAAGGGAGTCGTCGCCAAGGATGCCGGTAGCGACAGCTCGGAAAAACGCTTTCGTATCAATTGCCCCGCAACAAACGGCAGCTCCTCGAACCAGGCGGCCAAGATCTGCCAGAACATCAAGGATTCCGGTGTCATAGTCTACACCGTCGGACTTGGCGTGGGCTCGAATGCTCAAGCGAATACGCTGCTTACCAACTGCGCGACCAGCGCGAAACACGTCTATTTCCCATCGAATGGCTCGTCCCTGAAGGACGCCTTCCGTGCCATTGCCCAAGATATCAATTCACTCCGCATCGCTCATTGAGAGGCCGGTGGGCGGTCTTGCTACCCTTAACACTTTCTGAATCGGCCGCTCCATCGGGCGATTCAGAACAGGGCGCTCACTTAAGCGTTTTTTAAGCGCATGTCCCCGATCCTAGGGCTCAAGAAGCCTAACTCTAAGGGCTAACCTAAAGAGAGCTGGGGAACTGTTCATGCCTGATCAACGAGGCTCCTGCCGAGCCCCGCTGTCTGCGTCGCGGTTTCCTTCCTGAGGCCCCGCCGTCGCGCGCTGCATGCATCCCGGAGAACGACTATGAAGAAGGTCAAGAAGCCCACGCGGCAGCGCACGCCGCTGCGCGTCGGCATTGCCGCGCGCATCTATGCCGCGCTCGGCATTCTGACCGTATTGACGATCGTCGCATCCGCGGTCGCCTGGTTTTCCTATGGCCGGGTGAACCAGACAGTCAACGACATGATCGAGAACAAGATGCCGGTGGTCGAGCTGGCGCTCGAGCTCTCGCAGGCGGCGACGAAATCCACGGCACTCGCCGCGCGTTTCAGCGAAGTCCAGAATGCCAAGGAGCGGTCCGAGCTGACGGGAGAGCTCGATCTCATTGAAGCCAAGCAGTTCGAACTGCTGCGCAAGATCTCCGATCGCGGGCAGGACAAGGCAAAGGCCCAGAAGGCGATCGACGAACTTTCACGGCAGATCAACGATCTGAACGACCTGACGGGGCAGCGGTTGCGCAACTCCAGCGAGGCGCAGATCGCGATCGAGACCCTGGGA
Organism: Allobosea sp. 05T422_2; assembly: GCF_056396265.1. NCBI lineage: Bacteria > Pseudomonadati > Pseudomonadota > Alphaproteobacteria > Hyphomicrobiales > Alloboseaceae > Allobosea > Allobosea sp. 05T422_2. The sequence goes on from NZ_JBFTLD010000040.1 coordinate 1,965, forward strand.
AAGGCCCGGGAGGACTTCGTCAGGGCTGTCGGAACCGAGGCTGAAGAGGCGAAGTTCAATCTTGCCTATGGCATCGAGAATGCGGCCAATCTGTCGGGCGACGAGCTGACCTCGGCTCTGAAATCGCTCGCCGGCCGCGATTTCACGGCCTTCGACTTGGCCAGAAGCCTGCAGGCCGATGTCAGCGAGCTCGGCGGCATCCTGCGCGAGATCGCGCAGATCAGCGATAGCTCGCAGCTTGGAACCGCGCGCGAACGCTTCCAGGCCATTGCCAAGCTTGTCCGCACCKGCCTCGCCGACGCTGAGAAGATCGTGCCGAACCAGGGCCGCGTGCGCTCGGTCAATGCGATCCTCAACGTCGCCGAAGGAAGCAGCGGCCTTTTCGACGTGCGCGACCGCGACATCGTGACTCAGGGCGCAATCCGCGCCGGCCTGTCGGACCTCAATCGCGCGGCCGAAGTGGTGCGCCGCGAGGTCGAGACGCTGGTCAAGGCGGCTCGTGACGAGGCGCATTCGGCGGGCACGTCGACCGGCAACCTGATCGAGGACAGCAAGTGGTGGCTCGGCGCAATCGGTCTCGGCTCGCTGCTCGTCGCGCTGGCGCTCTCGCTCTTCTATGTCCGCCCGATGATCGTCGGCCGTCTCAACAAGCTGTGGACGGCGACACGGGCCATTGCCGATGGGCAGCTGGACGCAACCGTCGAGACCAAGGGCAATGACGAGATCTCGGACATTGCGCGCAGCGTGCTGCTGTTCCGCGACAATGCCTTGGCGCTGCGAGCCGCCGAAGCTGCGAAGATCGAGGACGAGGCCCTGGCGCAGCGGCGCCGCCGTGAGATGATGCAGGAGCTGGGGGAGGCCTTCGGCCAGGTGGTCGAGGCCGCGGCCGCCGGCGACTTCAGCCGCCGCGTCTCGGCAAGCTTCGCAGATGCCGAGCTCAACGCGCTTGCGGGTTCCRTCAATGCCCTGCTCGAAACCGTCCAGGCCGGGCTTTCGGAAACCTGCGAAGTGCTGGCCGAACTGTCGGCTGGCCAGCTCTCGACCCGGGTCGAGGGCAGCTATCACGGCGCTTTCGCCGAGCTCAAGGACGGCGCCAACGGCCTCGCCGAAGAGTTTGAAAGCACGCTCGCGCGTCTTTCGGATACGGTTTCGGCCGTGCGCAGTGCGACCAGCGAGATTCTCGATGGTGTCACCGACCTCGCCGAGCGTACGACGGAAGAAAGCAACGCTGTCTCGATGGCGACCAATCAGCTCGGCGCCTTCGCGGGCACCGTGAAGAAGACGGCCGACGAGGCCTCGCAAGCCATGGGCATGGCCGAGAGCGCCGAGCAGCGTGCCCAGCAGGGCGAAAAGGTCGTCGCCTCGGCGCTGGACGCGATGCGCCGCATCCGCGCGTCGTCGGACAAGATCTCGGAAGTCATCTCGATGATCGACGAGATCGCCTTCCAGACCAACCTGCTTGCGCTCAATGCGGCAGTGGAGGCGGCGCGCGCCGGCGACAGCGGCCGCGGTTTCGCGGTCGTCGCGGCCGAGGTGCGCAGTCTCGCGAAGCGCTCGGCGGATGCCTCGAACGACGTCAAGCGCCTGGTCGAGGCCGCGCATGGCGATGTCGCGGTCGGTGTCGGCCTCGTCGAGGAGACCTCGGCGATGTTCGAAAGTATTGTGTCCTCGGTCAACGATCTCTCCGGACTGATGAACGGCATCTCGCAAACGGCGCGGAGCCAGGCAAGCGACGTTTCCGCCATCAACAACGAGATCGACGGCATCGGCACGATGGCGCATCAGAATGCTGCGCTGGTCGAGGAGACGAATGCCGCGCTCGCACTGACGGATGAGCAGACCCGCGCGCTGACCGAACATATCGGGCGCTTCCAGTTCCGCGAGGGACACGTCGCCGGGCACGGCGGGGCGTCGGTCGCCCGGGCGGCCTGAGCGATCCACTGCATCCAACCATTGCTAACGGCCCCGCTCGCGAGACGCAGCGGGGCCGTTTCAGTTGCGGGGGCTGCCTGGGGTCTTGCGGGACAGAAGGCGAGGGTGTTAGGCGAAGAGCGGGCCGGTAGCTCAACGGTTAGAGCTCGCTGCTCATAACAGCGCCGGTGCCGGTTCGAATCCGGCCCGGCCCACCATTTCCCTCTCAATCACCTAGCGACGGCCGCCCTCGGGATTACGCCCCGTGCGATCGCGCATGCCGCTTTACAGCGATATACCAACCGCTTATCGCGATTGTGACGGATCGATGACATAACGAGGCGCCGATGCTCGGCTGGTTTCAGAAGCTCCTGCCCAAGGAGCCCAAGTTCTTCGACCTGTTCGAGAGCCATTCCAGGACATTGGTGGCAGGTGCCGCGGCCCTGAACGGCCTCCTCAGGGGCGAAACCCCGGTGGAGGCAGGTTGCACCGAGGTGCTTTTCCAGGAAAATCGCGCTGACGAGATCGCCGCGGAGGTAATGCTGGAAGTCGGCCGCACCTTCATCACGCCCTTCGACCGTGGCGATATCGAGGAGCTGATCGGTTCGATGGACGATGCCATCGACCAGATGCAGAAGACCGTAAAGGCGATCACGCTGTTCGAGGTTACGAGCTTCGAGCCCTGCATGAAGGAACTCGGGGCGGTCATCGTCCAGGCGTCCGAGCGCGTCGTCGTGCTGCTGCCGATGCTGCGCGACATCAAGAAACATGCGATTTCGATCGGCGCACTCGCCAAGGATATCCGGGCCATCGAGGAGCGATCCGACGAACTGCACGACCAGGGCCTGAAGGCGTTGTTCAAGGCGCACCAGACTTCGGACACGATGGGTTTCATCGTCGGCGCAGAGATCTACGACCATCTCGAGAAGGTGGTGGACCGTTTCGAGGATGTCGCCAAGCGCGTCAGCCGTATCGTCCTCGAACATCTCTAGGCGGTTGGCCCGGTGGATTTCTCAAGCGTCGCCTTTGCCCTGGTCTTCCTGATCGCGGTCGCGCTTCTGTTCGATTTCCTGAACGGACTTCACGATGCGGCCAATTCGATCGCGACCATCGTCTCGACCAGGGTTCTGGCGCCGCGCTGGGCGGTGTTCTGGGCTGCCTTCTTCAATTTCATCGCGTTCCTGTTCTTCGGCCTGCATGTCGCCGAGACCGTCGGGTCCGGCATTGTCCAGACCGCCATCGTCGATGACCGTGTCATCTTCGGTGCCCTGACCGGCGCCATCGTCTGGAATGTCGTCACCTGGATTGCAGGCATTCCGTCGAGTTCGTCGCATGCACTGATCGGCGGACTGGTCGGGGCCGGGCTGAGCAAGGCTGGCTTCTCGTCGATCGTCTGGTGGGGGCTCGGCAAGACCTTCGTCGCGATTTTCATGTCTCCGGCCATCGGCTTCGCCCTGGCGCTGGTCCTCGTCCTGATCGTCTCCTGGGTGTTCCTGCGCGTGGCCCCTATCAAGGTCGACAGCACCTTCCGGCTGCTGCAGTTCGTTTCGGCTTCGCTCTACTCGCTCGGACACGGGGCGAATGATGCGCAGAAGACGATGGGCATCATTGCGGTGMTGCTGTTCTCGCATGGCATGATGGGCGAGACGTTCTCGGTGCCGTTCTGGGTCGTCATCTCCTGCCAGGCGGCCATGGCATTCGGCACGCTCTGTGGAGGTTGGCGGATCGTTCACACCATGGGCTCGAAGATCACCCGGCTTTCACCCCAGCAGGGTTTCTGCGCGGAGACGGGCGGCGCGATCACGCTGTTCATGGCGACCTATCTCGGCATCCCCGTCTCGACGACGCATACGATCACAGGCGCGATCATCGGTGTCGGCGCCGCCCGGCGCGTGACGGCCGTGCGATGGGGGGTGGCTCGCGGCATCGTCTTCGCCTGGATCGTGACGATGCCGATGGCAGGACTGATCTCGGCTATCGCCTATTTTGTCTCCGGCCTGTTCCTGACCGGGCGGTGACCGGGATCAGGAGGCGCCGCCGAGGGGCGCTGAGTCTGCGCAACCCGCAGCGTCGGTCAATTCAACTTCAGCGCGCGGATCGCAGCCTTCAGGCCGGGCTCGTCGACAATCTCGGCAGCATCTTCAAGCGTGAACCAGTGCGAAAGCCGCTGATTGTGCTCGGCCCATTTTTCAAGCCGACGCTCGACATCAAGAATATAGAGCGCCACCTTGCAGAGAACGAAGTGGTCGCTCATCCGCTTCCAATAGATGTAGCGCCCCGCGGGCTTCTTGTGGGCCTTGCCGATCACGCCGGCTTCTTCGCGCGCTTCGATCGCCGCAGCCTCATGGTTCTTCTTGCCCTTGATGGGCCAGCCCTTGGGAACGATCCATCGCCGCGTCGTGCGTGTCGTGACCAGGAGAAGCTCCGGCTCCCCCGTCGGCGATCGGCGGATGGGGAGCGCGGCGATCTGCGAGCGCGGCTTCCCCAATCCTGACTTCGCCTTCTTCATCGAAACCTGTGCCCTCCCATCCGTAAACAGAACCTATGTTAGAAAGCCGGCAAATCAATATCGAATAGCCGTCCAACGCCTTAAAGGCCGTGGATTGACCGCCTCAGCGGTGATGGCCATGCTTCATTGCAGCGAAATGAACGCTCGAAGCCCTTGAGAGCCCGAGCGTCGGCTCCAGTCGGCAAGCGCGCTCGCCGATTGGCGGGTTCGTCGCGCGCCTTGCGTCCCATACAGGAATCAGCTGCCTTTCCCTAGCCTGCTGCTTAGGCAGACGTCGATCAGGCGGGGAGAAGGCGCGCCCCGATGCGCATGGCAGCGTCCTGCAAGGCATCGAGATGCGCTGGGCGCCCTTCAGGTGCGACGATCGAGGTCAGCGACGAGATGCTGAGTGCGCCGGCAAGCGCGCCGCTGCGGTCGAAGATCGGTACGCCGACGCCCGTCAAGCCAATGAAGAAGTCGTCGGCGGCCAGCTCCCAGCCTTGCGCGCGAATACGATCAGCCTCGCGCCAGAGCAGGTCGGGGTCCGTCTGGCTTGCCGGCGCGCGCTTTGGCAGTTCCAGGGCCAGTGCCTGTCGCCGCTGCGCCTCGTCGAGATAGGCCAGGATCACCCGTGGGCCGCCGCCGCAGTTCAGCGGCGCCTGAGCACCGACCGCGAACCATGTCGCATCGACATGCGGCAGTGAGGCGCGCACGCGGTCCACGCAGAGTGCGCGGCCCGAGATATGAACCCATAGGAACGAGGTCGCGCCGGTCTTCTCGGCGATCTCGGTCAGATAGGGGCCGGCCACGTCCCGAAGCTCGCKCCCGGTCGTGACGGCGCTGCCGAGTTCGATCAGCCCGACCGCCAATGCATAGGTCTGCGAGCGTTCGTCGTGCTCGACCAGTTCGTTGAGCTGCAATGTCTGCAGCAGCCGCCGCGTCGTGCCCTTGTCGAGTCCGACCTGGCGAGCGAGCTCGCTCAGCCCGAGGCGTGGTTGCTCGGGGCGGAAGGCGCGGAGCAGGGCAATGGCCCGGTCGAGCGCCCTGACGATCGGGACGCCCGGCGGAAGTTTCGCGGTCCGGCTGTCGCCTGCGCTGTTCATCGGCCCTCTCGCAGCGCCAATCGCCCGATCTTTCATCGTGTCGTCTAATAACACGCCATGTCAGTCATTGACACGAATTTTGACTCTGGCTTTCAATGGCGCGGAGCTTGCTAATCGGCACATGTTCGGGTGCGATCCCGGTAGGCCGCGATGCCAGTCGAAAAGAGAGGCCGTGCCCGGTGCGCTCACGCAGCTGCCGGAACCGGCACAGGGGAACGGGAGAACAACGATGACCGGATTGAGACTTGGCCTGGCGCTTGCCGCTTCAGTGCTCGCGCTCGGGGCAGCCACCGCGCAGGAGCCGAAGAAGGGGGGCACCGTGCATGTCGTGGTGCAGCCCGAGCCTCCAATGCTGATGCAGGGGCTGAACCAGAATGGCCCGACCAACATGGTCGCCGGCAATATCTACGAGTCGCTGCTGCGTTACGACGAGAAGCTCAATCCGCAGCCATCGCTCGCCAAGAGCTGGGAGATTTCTCCTGACGCGAAGGTCTACACCTTCAAGCTCCAGGAGGGCGTGACCTGGCATGACGGCAAGCCCTTCACGGCGGACGACGTCGTGTTCACCCTCGATAAGTTCCTGCGCGAGGTTCATCCGCGCTGGCGGCCGATCGTCAACGCTCAGGTCGAGAAAATCGAGAAGGTCGATGATCTCACGGTCAAGATCACACTGAAGCAGCCCTTCGGCCCGATGATCATGACCCAGGAAGTCGCTTCGGCGCCGATGATCCCGAAACACATCTATGACGGCACGGATTATCGGGCGAATCCGGCGAACAACACGCCAATCGGCACCGGTCCGTTCAAGCTGAAGGAGTGGAAGARGGGCTCCTATATCCACCTCGTCAAGAACGAGAACTATTGGCTGAAGGGCAAGCCGAACCTCGACGAGATCTACTGGCAGATCATCCCGGATGCGGCGGCGCGCGCGGTGGCGTACGAGACCGGCAAGGTCGACGTGCTGACCGGGGGCTCTGTCGATGTCTACGACGTGGCGCGGCTCTCGAAGCTGCCCAATACCTGCATGACGAMCAACGGCTGGGAGATGTTCGCCCCGCATGCCTGGCTGACGCCGAATGTGCGCAACGGCATCCTCGGCAACAAGCAATTCCGCCAGGGCCTGATGTACGCGATCGATCGCGAATTCGGGAAGGATGTGGTCTGGGGCGGGCTCGGCAAGCTGCCGACAGGGCCGATCTCGTCGAAGACGCGCTTCTACTCGTCCGACGTGCCGACATATGCTTTCGATCCGGCGAAGGCGAAGGAGCTGATCAAGGCGTCTGGCTACAAGGGCGAGACGATCAAGCTGCTCAACCTGCCCTATGGCGAGACCTGGAGCCGTTGGTCCGAGGCGATCAAGCAGAATCTCGAGGATGTCGGGGTCAAGATTCAGATCGAAAACACCGACGTGCCCGGTTGGACCCAGAAGGCCAGCAACTGGGACTTCGACCTGAATTTCAACTTCCTCTACCAGCTCGGCGATCCGGCGATGGGGGTGGCGCGCAGCTACATCTCGAGCAACATCGCCAAGGGTAATCCCTTCGCCAATGTCGGCGGGTATTCGAACCCGGAGGTCGACAAGCTCTTCGCCGAGGCGGCCGTCGCGCCGACAGATGCGCAGCGCCAGGAGCTGTATACCAAGGTGCAGAAGCTGCTGGCAGACGAGCTGCCGGTACTTTGGCTGCTCGAGATGGACTTCCCGACGATCTATCGCTGCAACGTCAAGAACCTCGTCACCACCGGCATTGGCGTGGATGACGGTTTCCGCGACGCCTGGAAGGAGTGAGGCCATTGCCGTCCCGGACGTCGCGTCGCGGCGATCCGGGACGACATGACGCCACTACTCTGTGACGCGCCTCTTCCTGAAGACCATCCCGGGTTTGAGCGTGCTCCTTTCGGGGAGACGCGGACCGGTCATCTTGCCCGTCCGTAGCGCCGAAGGATTTTGATGAACCTCGCTCAATTTCTCGCGGGCCGGCTGGTGAAGGGGATCGTCGTCCTCTTCGCCATCGCGATCCTGAATTTCTTCCTGATCCGCGCCGCACCGGGCGATCCCGCGCAGGTTCTCGCGGGAGAGGCCGGTGCGGCCGATGCGGTGCTGCTCGAGCAGTTGCGGGCGCGCTTTGGCCTCGACCAGCCGCTGATCCAACAGCTCTGGATCTATCTCAAGGGCTATGCCTCGCTCGATCTCGGTTTCAGTTATCGCCAGCAGAGGCCCGTGCTCGAGCTGATCCTGGACCGACTGCCCGCGACCCTGCTGCTGACCGGCGCAGCCTTTCTCGTCTCGCTGGGGTTGGGCGTCCTGATGGGCGCGCTTGCGGCGCGGCGTGCCGGGCGCTGGCAGGACAGCGTCATCACCACGCTTGCCCTCGTCTTCTACGCGACACCGCTCTTCTGGATCGCGCTGATGAGCCAGATCGTCTTCTCGCTGAAGCTCGGCCTCGTGCCGAATGTCGGCTTCGAGACGATCGGCGCGAACTATACCGGCCTCGCTCGGGCGCTCGATATCGCGCAGCATCTCTTCCTGCCGGCGCTGACGCTCGGATTGTTCTTCACGGCGCTCTACGCGCGAATGATGCGGGCCTCTATGCTGGAGATTGCCGGTGCCGATTTCGTCAAGACGGCGCGCGCGAAGGGGCTTTCACCCGGGGTCGTCTCGCGCCGGCATGTCGCGCGCAACGCTATCCTTCCGGTCGTGACGCTGGCTGGCCTGCAGGCGGGCCAGCTCGTCGGCGGGGCCGTGCTGACCGAGACGGTCTTCGCCTGGCCCGGCATCGGCCGCTTGATGTTCGATGCCCTGGTGCAGCGCGATTACTCGGTGCTGCTCGGTGTCTTCTTCGTCTCGTCGGCCATGGTCGTCGGCTTCAATATCCTCACGGACCTGGTCTACCGGCTGGCCGACCCGCGCATCGAGGCGACATCATGAGCTTCCTTAAGCGTTTCGCGCGCAACCGCGGGGCGGTGGTCGGGTTGATCATCCTGCTCGTCGTCATCGTCTTCGCCTTGCTGGCGCCGTCGCTCTTTCCACAATCGCCATGGCGCACGGTCGGCCGTCCGTTCCTTGCACCCTTCGCCATGGAGCGCTTCCCGCTCGGCACAGATACGCTGGGGCGCAACATCGCTTCAGGGCTGGTGCATGGCGCGCGTGTCTCGTTGATGATCGGCGTGGTCTCGACGGTGGTCGCGCTGCTGATCGGCGTGCCGCTCGGCGCGATTGCAGGCTATGCGGGCGGCTTCGTCGATGATGCGTTGATGCGCTTCACCGAGTTCTTCCAGACGATCCCCAGCTTCGCACTCGCCATCGTCATGGTCGCGATCCTGCAACCACAGCTTGGTTCGATCGTGCTCGCGATCGGGGTAGTCAGTTGGCCGCCCGTGGCGCGACTGGTGCGTGGCGAGGTCCTGTCGCTGAAGACGCGCGAATATGTGCAGGCCGCCGTGACGATCGGCCAGTCGACGCCGCGCATCATCTTCAGCCAGGTGCTGCCCAACACCATCGCGCCGATCATCGTGATGGGCTCGCTGATGATCGGCTCGGCGATCCTGCTCGAATCCTCGCTCTCCTTCCTCGGGCTGGGCGACCCCAACCTGATGAGCTGGGGCTATATGGTCGGTGCCGGGCGCACTCGCCTGATCGATGCCTGGTGGATCAGCTTCTTCCCCGGCCTTGCGATCTTCCTCACGGTTCTTGCGCTCAATCTTGCCGGCGAGGGGCTGAACGACGCGCTGAACCCGCGTCTGGCGCGGGGGAGGGAGTGATGACGACGCCCGTTCTCGCGATCGAGGGATTGAAGCTAGCTCTCCCGGCCCTCGCCGACCGCGCCTTCGCGGTCGAGGATGTCTCTTTGACCATCGCTCCCGGTGAAACGCTCTGCGTCGTCGGCGAATCCGGCTCCGGCAAGTCGATGATCGCGCATGCGGTGATGGGGCTGCTGCCGAAGGCGGTGCAGCCCGCTGCGGGTGCGATCCGCCTTGCGGGTCGCGATCTGCTGGCGCTCGACGAGGCTGCGATGCAGGACGTGCGCGGCCGTGAGGTCGGCATGATCTTCCAGGAGCCGATGACCTCGCTCAACCCGGTGATGCGGGTGGCCGACCAGATCGTCGAGACGTTCGAGGCGCATGGCCTGCACAGCAATGCCGAGCGCCGTGCCCGTGCGCTCGCGTTGCTGACCGAGGTCGGCCTGCCCGACCCCGAACGCTTGGCCAAGGCCTATCCGCATGAGCTTTCCGGCGGCCAGCGTCAGCGCGTGATGATCGCGATGGCGCTCGCACTCGAGCCGAAGCTCCTGATCGCCGACGAGCCCACCACCGCGCTCGACGTGACCACGCAGGCGCAGATCCTGAAGCTGATCGACAATCTGCGTCGCAAGCATGGAACGGCGGTGCTCTTCATCACCCATGATTTCGGCGTCGTTGCCGAGATCGCCGATCGCATCGCCGTGCTGCAGCAGGGTAAACTCGTCGAGGAGGGCACGGCCGATGCCGTGCTGTCGCAACCGAGGCACGACTACACGAAGCGGCTGCTCGCGGCCGTGCCGTCGATGACGCCGCCGGAGCGCCCGCCGATCGCCGAGACCGTGCCTGTGCTGAGCGTCGAGAAACTCGGCAAGGTCTATCGCAAGCGCAGCTTCTTCCGGCCCGGGCGCGAGGTGAAGGCTGCCGACGATATCAGCTTCACCCTGGCTCGCGGCGAAACGCTTGGGTTGGTTGGCGAATCCGGGTCGGGCAAGTCGACGGTCGGGCGCTGCTGCCTCAGGCTGATCGAGCCCGATGGCGGGCGGATCGCCCTGGGAGACCTCGTCCTGAGTGATCTCGGTCCGGCAGCGCTGCGCGAGCATCGCAAGCGCATCCAGATGGTCTTCCAGGATCCGTTCGCCTCGCTCAATCCGCGCCAGACGGTAGGGCGGATCATCTCGGACGGGCCGGTGGCCCATGGCACGCCGCGCGCGCAGGCGCTCGGGCGGGCAAGGGAGCTGCTTGAGCTCGTCGGCCTCTCGGCCAATGCGATAGACCGCTACCCGCATGAATTCTCGGGCGGGCAGCGCCAGCGCATCGGCATCGCCCGCGCGCTCGCGCTCGAGCCCGACGTGCTGGTCGCGGACGAGGCAGTCTCGGCGCTCGACGTCTCGGTTCAGGCTCAGATCCTGACGCTGATCAAGGATATCCAGCAGCGGCTCGGCCTGGCGATCCTGTTCGTCACGCATGACCTGCGCGTGGCTGCGCAGATCTGCGACCGCATCGCCGTGATGCAGCGCGGGCGTATCGTCGAGACCGGCCCGACGGCTGCGCTCTTCGCCAATCCGCAGCATGACTACACGCGCCAACTGCTCGCCGCCGTGCCCGGCGGCCGCCGCTTCGCGCTGTGACGCAGCCTTGCCGGCCATTGCCTCATCGTCCTGGTCGGGCCTGTCCCGACCATCCATGTCCACACCTGCCATCCGCGTCGCGAGGCGCGGATGCTCGGCACAAGGCTGAGCGTGACGGCGAGCACCTGCTTGCCGCCTAACCGACCGGAGACCTGCCCATGCCTCTCGATCCCGCGCTTCGCGACCGCATCCTTGCCTCAGTGGAGGCCGGCTTTGCCGAGCAAATCGCCTTCACCCAGGAGATGATCCGCTTCGGCTCGCTGCGCGGGCAAGAACACGCGGTGCAGGATTTCGTCTTCCGGGCGCTGAAGGGGCGTGGCTTCACGATGGACCGCTTCGGAATGGATCGCGAGGCGATCGCGGCCCATCCCGGTGGTGCGCCGTTCTCCGATGAGCATTCGGATGCGCCGATCGTCGTCGGCATCCATCACCCGCGCGAGGAAAAGGGGCGCTCCCTGATCCTGCAGGCGCATGTCGATGTCGTGCCGACCGGGCCGGACACGTTTTGGACGCATCGGCCCTTCGACCCGGTGATCGAGGGAGATTGGCTCTATGGCCGTGGTGGCGCGGACATGAAGGCTGGCCATGCCGCCAACCTGTTCTGCCTCGACGCGCTCCGGCGCATCGGCCTGCAGCCGGCGGCCACGGTCTACGTGCAGTCGGTGGTCGAGGAGGAATCGACCGGTAACGGCGCGCTGATGACGCATCTGCGCGGCTACAAGGCCGATGCGGTGCTTATCCCCGAGCCAGAGGAGGAAATGCTGGTGCGCGCCAATACCGGTGTGCTCTGGTTCCAGATCGAGGTGCGTGGCGTGCCGATGCATGTGCGCGAGATKGGCGCGGGCGCGAACGCGATCGACGGGGCCTATCGCGTCATCGGGGCGCTGCGGAAGCTCGAGGAGGAACTCAACGCGGAGAAGGCCGGACGCGAGCATTTCGAGGACGTCGCCCATCCGATCAACCTGAATATCGGCAAGATCGAGGGCGGCGACTGGGCCTCCTCCGTGCCGTGCTGGTGCAGGATCGACTGCCGCATCGGACTCTATCCCGGGGTCAGCGCCGAGGAATTGGCGAAGCGGATCGAGGCCCGCGTGCTGACGCATGCGCGTGGCGATTCGTTCCTCGCCAACAATCCGCCGAGCGTGACCTTCAACGGCTTCTATTCGGAAGGCTATGTGCTCGAACCCGGCAGCGAGGCGGWGGCCGTGCTCGGCCGGGCGCATCAGGGCGCGACCGGCAAACCACTGAAGAGCTTCATGACGGCGGGCTATCTCGATACCCGCGTCTACGCGCTCTACGACAAGATTCCGGCGCTGTGCTATGGCCCGATCTCGGAGAACATCCACGCTTTCGACGAGCGGGTTAGCCTCGCCTCGCTGAAGCGCATCACCGGAACCATGGCCCTGTTCGTGGCCGAATGGTGCGGCGTCGAGAGCGTCCCGGAGTGACGCCGCGCGGCGGCCGGGGCGATAAACGTGCATCGGCTCCTGCGCGATTTGGCATGACGATGGCGCCGCCGGTTCGGCCATAGTCACGCCATGTCGCAAACCCCCGGCCGTTCGCTTCTGCTCGTTCCGTTGCTCGGTCTGCTCTGGGGCTTCAACTGGCCGGCTGTCCGCATCGCGCTGACCGAGATCGCGCCCTGGACGCTCCGGGCCGGCGGCATGAGCTTTGCGGGGCTGGCTCTGGTCGCCATAGGGCTCGCACGTGGGCAGTCTCTGGCGGTGCCCAGAGGCCAATGGCTGAGGCTGGCGATTGCCGGCTTCCTTTCGATTGCCGCCTTCAACGTATTGCTTGCCTTCGCACAGCTCGCCGCGCCGACCTCGCGGGCGGCGATCCTGACCTTCACCATGCCGATCTGGGCGACATTGCTCGCACGGTTCGTCCTTGCCGAGCCCTTTGACCGAAGGCGCCTTCTCGGCCTCGGCCTCGGCGCTGCGGGATTGCTGTGCCTCGGCCTGCCATTGCTCGCCAGCGGCTCGTTCTCCATCGGCCTGCTCTACGCGCTGATCGCCAGCGTGAGCTGGGCCCTGGGCACGATCGTCACCAAGCGCTGGCCGGTTTCGGCGCCGGCACTGACCATCGCCGCGTGGCAGCTGCTGATCGGCGGCGTTGTCGCCGGGATCGGCATGCTGGTCTTCGAGGGCCTGCCCGTTCCCAAGATGCTGGAGGCACGGACCTTCGCCGCGTTGACCTTCCATATCCTGGGAGCACAGGCGCTGGCCTATTTCCTGTGGTTCACGGTGATCGCGCGGCTGCCCGCGGGCATTGCCAGCCTTGGCACGCTGATGGTGCCGGCCGTCGGCGTTCTGGGTTCCGTGCTGCTGCTCGGCGAGCGACCGACGCCGAGCGACTGGCTCGGCCTCGTACTGGTGGTCGCCGCATCCGGGACCATCATGCTGCCGCAGCGGCGGCGCGGGGCCAAAGCCCTATCGTAGCGGCCAGACCAGCATGATCAGCGGCACACCGAGCAGGATCACCAGCAGCGACAGCGGCGCGCCAAGCCGGGCGTAGTCGCCGAAGCGATACCCTCCCGGACCCATCACCAGCGTGTTGCACTGGTGGCCGATCGGCGTGAGGAAGTCGCAGGCCGCACCGATCGCCACCGCCATCAGGAAGGCATCGGGGCTGTAACCGAGGCTCTTCGCAAAGCTCGCGCCGATCGGGGCCATGACCAGCACTGTCGCAGCGTTGTTCAGGAAGGGCGTGACCGCCATGGCAGAGACGAGAATCAGCGCCACCGCGCCCCAGCCGGGAAGGTGCATGCCGACACTCGCGAGCCAGCCGGCGAGCAGATCCGTGGTTCCAGTCGAGCGCAAAGTGTCGCTGACCGGGATCAGGGCCGCCAGCATGACGAGGATGGGCCATTYGATCGAATCATAGGCGTCGCGCGGCGAGATCGCTCGGAAGGTGACGAGCAGCGCGGCTGCCGCAAAGAACGCGACCGAAACCGGGACGAGGTTGAAGGCGATCGCGATCACGGTCGCAAGCAGGATCGCGCCGGTAACCCAGCCCCTGCGGGCACTGCCGAGCGTCAGCGCGCGTTCCGCGAGCGGCATCAGGCCCAGTTMGCGCATTCGCTCCGGCAGGATTTTCTCGTCGCCCTGGAGGACGACGACATCGCCGGTGCGCAGGGTGATGTTGCGCAGGCGTTCCCGGAAGCGCTCGCCCGAGCGGCTCACCGCGAGCAGATTGACGCGATAGCGCTCGTGTAGCTCGATTTCGCCAACGGAGCGTCCCGTCAGTAATGAGACGGGGCCGACGATCGCCTCGCTCACGGTGATCTGATCGAGCGCGCCCGTGCTATGGGTCGGGCGCTGGTCGGCATCGAGTTGGAGGCCGCCCTGCGCGACCACGCGCTCAAGCGCCTTGGGCTCGCCGCGCAGCAACAGGATATCGCCGGGACGCAGGCCGGCATCTGGGAACGGGGCGGACAGCCGCGTCTTGGAGCGCAGGATGGCGACGACATCGACCTCACCCTCCGCAATGGCCTTGAGCTCGGAGATGGTTTTGCCGGCAAGCGCCGAGCGCTGGGGAACTTGAACCTCGGTGACATAGTCGGAGATGTCGAGCGCCTGTTCGAGCGAGGCTGCGCCTTGCCGGTCGCGCGGCAGCAGGCGGTAGCCCACGCATAGAAACAGGCAGCCGGCGAGCGCGAGACCGAGGCCGACCGGCGCAAAGTCGAACATCTCGAAGGGGCGGCCGGTCAGTTCCTCGCGGACGCGGGCGACGATGATGTTCGGCGAGGTGCCGACCAGCGTGACGATGCCGCCGAGCAGCGAGGCGAAGGCCATCGGCATCAGGAAGATGGATGGCGATTTTCCACCCTTCCGGGCGAGCTGGTAGGCGATCGGCAGCATCATCGCGAGCGCACCGATATTCTTGATGATCGCCGACATCACCGCGACCGAGAACACGAGCAGCGAGATCTGCATCTGTGTCGAGCGGACATAGGGCGCAACATGGCTGAGTGCGCGCTCGATGATGCCGGAGCGCGCGACCGCTGCGCTGACCACGAGCGCGCTGCCGACAATGATGACGATATCGTCGGAAAAGCCCTTGAAGGCGTCCTTGGCCGGTACAAGGCCCAGAGCCAGCGCGGCGAGGAGTGCCAGCGCCGCGACGACATCATAGCGGAGGCGGCCCCAGACGAAGAGCGCCATCATCGTTGTGATGACGGCGATGGAGAGCGATTGATCGAGAGTCATGCAGTCCCTGGAGGCCGCGCCCGGGCCGGCGCCTTGTCCAACCTCCACTTCAGCGGATCGTTCCGCAAGCCTGCAATCGGACGTTCAGTCCTTCAGCGACGTGCGCCGGTTCGCCTCTTCCGGGCGCTGGGTCCAGGTGTCGACCGACATCGTGGGCAGGTCGAAATAGTCGCGGGTCGTGGCATAGCCATGACCGCCCATTCGGCCGATGGCGTCGAGCCCGACCGGGTCGACATGGAGCCGTTCGTCGACGATGTCGGCCCGGAAATGGGCGTAGACKACTTCGCCGAGGATGATCTCTCGGGAGTTGCCGATGCCGAGCGTGGTGTGGTGGCGACATTCGAAGGCGGCGGGTGCCTGACCGATCCAGGGGCAGGGCACTTTGACGCCCGGCAGGGCATCGAGCCCCGCTTCGCGCAATTCGTCGATGCCCGGCGCAAAAGGCACCGCGCAGACATTCATGCCGGCAATGAGCGCGTCAGAGACGATGTTCACGGTGAAGGCGAGGGTATCGCGGACATTGCGACCGGTATCCTTCTGGCCCCCTGTCGGGCGATACTCGACGCCAAGGGCCAGGATCGCGGGATCGGCCGAAAGGCAGTTGAAGAAGCTGAACGGCGCGGCGTTGACGACGCCCTGCGCATCGACCGTCGTCACCAGCGCGATCGGGCGTGGCACGACCGCGCCGATCAGGAGCTTGTAGCGCTCGCGTGGCGTGAGCGACGCGAAATCGAAGGTGACGATCGAGGGCTGGGTGTCGGACTTGGGCTGGACGCGCGGCTGAGCGGTCATGGGGGAGTCAGTCCTTCGCTCAATGCGTAGGGGGCGAGCAGGTCGCGGATGTCGCGCTCCGCCCGGGGAGTGAGCAGGGCGCGCGTGACCACGGCCTGCAGATGATGATCCATCAGCTCGGCGGCCTGCTTCGCATCGCCGCGCTTCAGCGCCTCGATCAGCTGCCTGTGCTCCGAGACGGCGCATTCCGACGAATGCGGACGGCCGTAGATCGCCAGAACCAGCGAGCAGCGCGAGCTCAGCTCCTGGATATAGCGCAGCAGCAGGACGTTCCCGGTCATCTCGGCGAGCCGGATGTGGAAATCGCCAGAGAGCCGGATTGATTCCGGCCCGTCCTGTCCATGTGCGGCTTCCTCCTGCCGGACATGGTGCTCAAGTTCGGTGATCTGCGCCGGAGTGAGCCGGCCGGCAAGGGTCTCGGCGACCAACCGTTCAAGGCTGCGGCGGACGTCGAAGACGTCGCGGGCTTCTTCCAGGGTGGGATAGGCGACCGAGGCGCCGCGATTGGGCTTGAGCTCGACCAGGCCCTCGACGGCGAGCCGCCCGAAGGCCTCGCGCACCAGCGTACGGCTGACACCGAGCTGTTCGCCGATCGAGTCTTCGGGAAGCTTCATGCCAGGCCGCAACGCCTGCTCGATGATCGCGCGTCGCAGCGCCTTGTACACGGATTGCGCACGCAATCCATGAGGGCGGGGTTCCGTCGGCATGGTGCGTCTCCGCTCTGGCTCGGCCGTCTCAGCCTCACTCCATGTCACGGGATCCCGCTCCACTCCAGTTTCCCCTTGTCTGCGATAATCGTATACAATACGATATCTCTATCGTATGCAATATTGATTGTTGATTGCGCACGAGATGCTGCACAAAGTGCCAGGGTGGCGCGGGATTGGGCATTCACGAGGGGCACCGAGCCTGACCGAGCGCCAAAGATGCGCCGCAGGTTCATCGAGAGGAGAGATCGATGAAGAAGCACTGGTTGTTGGCGGCTGTCGCGGCTCTGGCGCTGAACGGCGCGGCTGAGGCGAAGACCCTGAAATGGGGCGCGTCGCGCGAGATCGCCTCGCTCGACCCCTATTCCTACGGCGAGACGTTCACGCTCTCCGTGCTCAATCATGTCTATGAGGGGCTGGTGCGCTACACCGGCGATCTCAAGATCGAGCCGGCCCTGGCGGAATCATGGGAGACGGTCTCCCCCACGGTCTGGCGCTTCAAGCTGCGTCAGGGTGTGAAGTTCCACAATGGCAACCCCTTCACCGCTKACGACGTGATCGCCTCGCTCGACCGCGTCACGCATGACACCTCGCCGCTCAAGGGTAATCTGCCGGCCTACAAGAGCGCCAAGAAGATCGACGACTATACCGTCGAGATCGAGGTCAACGGCCCGTATCCGCTGCTGCTGAACGACCTCACCAACATCTTCATCTTCGACAAGGAGTGGATGGAGGCGAACAACACCTCGCTCCCGACCGATTCCGGCAAGGGTATCAAGGGCTACGCAACCGACAACACCAACGGCACCGGCCCGTTCAAGGTCGAAAGCCGCCGCGCCGACGCCAAGACGATCTTCATCAAGAACCCGACCTGGTGGGACAAGCCGCAGCACAATATCGACGTCATCGAGTTCACGCCGATCACCTCGGCCTCGACCCGTGTCGCCGCGTTGCTCTCCGGCGAGATCGACTTCACCAATGTCGCGCCCTTGCAGGATCTGCCGCGGCTCGCGGCTTCGCCCGACGTCAAGGTCCTGCAGACCAACGAGCTGCGCTCGGTCTTCTTCGCCCTCAATCTGAAGGATGCGCTGTTCGAGAGCGATGTGAAGGACAAGAACCCCTTCAAGGATATCCGGGTCCGTGAGGCGCTCTATCGCGCGATCGACATCGATGCCGTCCAGAAGCGGGCCATGCGCGGCCTCTCGCGCAATACCGGCGCGCTGGTCGCTCCGGCGATCCCAGGCTACGAGCCGTCCCAGGATGTGCGCCTGCCCTTCGATCTCGAGGGGGCCAAGAAGCTGCTGGCGGCCGCCGGTTATCCCAACGGCTTCTCCTTCCAGTTCAATTGTCAGGCCGACAGCCTGGTCAACGAGGAGGAGTTCTGCCAGGCGGTCGCTTCGATGTGGTCGCGCGCCGGCCTGAAGCCCAATCTCAGCCTCGCCCCGCGCAGCCAGCAGACACCGAAACGCGTCAAGGGCGATTTCGACGTGATCTCCTTTGGCTGGGCCAATGAGCCTATGATCGACGCCTACTCGCTGCTGGTGCAGGTGCTGCGCTCGAAGAGCGGCACGGGCGGCGTGTTCAACTGGGGCAACTGGGGCGATCCGCGCATCGATGCGCTGATCGACAAGGCCGGCGTCGAACTCGACAACAGCAAGCGCATCCCGATGATGATGGAGGCGCTCAAGATCGCCAAGGCAGAGCATCTCTTCATTCCGCTGCATCAGCAGCCGATGGCGTGGGCGATGCGCAACACGGTGACCTCGACCGTGCAGGCCTCCGACAACAAGCCGCGCCTGTGGCTGACGATGCTGAAGTAAGCTGAACCGCATCGACCGACCGGGAGCGTTTAGGCGCTCCCGGCCCATTGTGACCGGAGGGGACGATGCCGGCTTTCCTGCTGAAACGACTGCTGAACGCGGCTGGCGTGATGCTCGCCGTCGCCTTCCTCGCCTTCCTGATCTTTCGCTTCGTCGGCGACCCCGTCGAGCTGATGCTGAACGAGCAGGCGAGCCAGGCGCAGCGCGACGAGTTGCGCGTGCGGCTCGGTCTCGACCGGGGCTTCGTCCTGCAATTTGCGACCTTTGTCGGCAACGCGGCGCGCGGCGATTTCGGCATCTCCTATCGCAATCAGCAGGATGTTTTCACGCTGATCACGGAGCGCTTCCCGGCCACTTTCGAACTGGTGCTGGTGGCGACCTTCCTGTCGCTCGCAGTCGGGATTCCGCTCGGCGTCTACACGGCGATCAGACGTGACAGCCTGCTCGCCAAGTCGCTGCAATTCGTCTCTGTGCTCGGCGTCTCCCTGCCAAGCTTTGCGCTCGGCATCCTGTTCATCCTGCTCTTCTCGGTGACGCTGCAATGGCTGCCGGCCTTCGGCCGCGGCGAGGTGGTGCAGATCGGCTGGTGGAGCACAGGTTTCCTGACGCCGTCCGGCCGGCGGGCGCTGATCCTGCCGGGCATCACGCTCTCGCTCTTCCAGATCACGCTGGTGATGCGGCTGGTGCGGGCCGAGATGCTGGAGACGATGCGCACCGATTTCATCCGCTTCGCCCGGGCGCGGGGCCTGCCGGCTCGCGCGGTGAATTTCCGCCATGCGCTGCGCAACTGCCTGATGCCGGTGATCACGGTGACCGGTCTGCAGATCGGCAACCTGATCGCCTTCGCGCTGGTGACCGAAACCGTCTTCCAATGGCCGGGCATGGGCATGCTCTTCGTCCAGGCCGTGACCTTCGTCGATATCCCGGTGATGGCGGCCTATCTGATCGTCGTCTCCTTCATCTTCGTGTCACTGAACGCGCTGGTCGACCTGCTCTACGCCTATGTCGATCCGAGGCTGCGCGAAGATGCGATTTCGGGAGCCGCCAATGCCCGTTGATGCCACTGCCAAGCCCGGCCGCCTGCGCCGCTTCCTCGACAGCGATATCGGCTGGAGCTTCTGCCGCACTCCCGCGGCCTGGCTTTCGACGCTGGTGCTGGTGCTGCTGATCGCGACCGCGTTTCTCGCGCCCCTGATCGCGCCGCAGAACCCGCATGATCTCGCTCAGGTCTTCATCGACAAGGCCGAGATCCCGCCGATCTGGCAGGCCGGCGGGGAGTGGCCGTTTCTGCTTGGCACGGACCCGCAGGGACGCGATGTGTTGTCGGCCATTCTGTACGGCACGCGCGTCTCGCTGCTGATCGGCATCGCGGCGGTGATCGTCTCGATGGGGCTCGGCGTTACGGTCGGGCTGGTCTCGGGCTTCTATGGCGGCCGCATCGACAACCTCCTGATGCGCCTCGGCGACACCGTTCTCTCGATCCCGACCCTGCTGATGGCGATCCTGGTCAGCGCTATCTTCCGCGAGTTGCTGCCACCCGGCCTGCGTGAGCCTTTCGCTGCGGTGGTGCTGGTGGTCTCGATCTCGCTGACCAACTGGGTGCAGTATGCGCGCACCGTGCGCGCCTCCACCATGGTCGAACGGCGCAAGGAATACGTGCTCGCTGCGCGCATCATCAAGGTCGCGCCGGCGCGAATCATGCGCCGCCACATCCTGCCAAACACCCTGACGCCGGTGATGGTCGCCGCGACGCTCAATCTCGGTCTGGCAATCCTGTCGGAAGCGACCCTGTCCTTCCTGGGCGTCGGGATGCCGATCACCCAGCCTTCGCTCGGCACGCTGATCCGCATCGGCAACCAGTACCTGTTCTCCGGCTCCTGGTGGCTGGTCGTCTTCCCGTCACTGCAGCTCGGGCTGATCGTGCTCTCGGTCAACCTGCTCGGCGACTGGCTACGCGATGCGCTGAATCCGAAACTCCGCTGACAAGAAACTGACGAGGAAACGATGGCTACCGATCTTCTGCTGCGCAATATTCGCCCGCTTGGCGGCGAGGCGACCGATATCCTGATCGAGAAGGGGCGGATTGCCCGCCTCGGGACCGGGCTTGCCGCGCCGGCCGGTGTCGTGGTCGAGGATGGCCGCAACGAGATCCTGCTGCCCGGCCTGGTCGAGGCTCACACCCATCTCGACAAGAGCCTCTGGGGCCTGCCCTGGTACAAGAACGAAGTTGGCCCGAGACTTCTCGACAAGATCGACAATGAGCGCCTGAACAAGCGTCGGCTCGGCATCGATCCCTATCAGCAATCGGCCCGCCAGAGCATCCAGTCCTCGCTGATGGGCTCGACCCATATCCGCAGCCATATCGACATCGATACCGACCACGGCATGTGGGGCGTCGAGGGCGTGATGAAGATGCGCGACGATTATCGCGACATCATCGACGTCGAGATCGTCGCCTTCCCGCAGTCCGGCATGCTGCGCCGGCCCGGCACGCTGGAGCTGATGGACGAGGCCATGAAGCTCGGCGCGGAAGTGGTCGGCGGCCTCGATCCCTGCACGATCGACCGTGATCCCAAGGGCCATCTCGACGCCGTGTTTGCGCTCTGCCAGCGCTACGGCAAGCCGCTCGACATCCACCTGCATGAGCCGGGTGAGGTCGGCGCCTTCTCGATGGACATGATCATCGAGCGTACACGGGCACTCGGCATGAAGGGCAAGGTCACGATCAGCCATGCCTTCTGCCTCGGCACGCCGGACCCGGCGCTCATCGATCCGCTGATCGCCCAGCTCGCCGAGCTCGACATTGCCATCATGACGACGGCGCCGGCGAGCAGGCCGGCCCCGCCGGTGAAGCGGCTGATCGAGGCCGGCATCCGGGTCTGCTCCGGCTCAGACGGCATCCGCGACACCTGGGGGCCGTATGGCAATGCCGACATGCTGGAGCGCGCCATGTTCGTCGGCCTGCGCAACAACTTCCGGCGCGACGATGAACTCCGGATCGCGCTCGATGTCTGCACCATCGAGGGTGCCAAGGTGATGGAACTCGACGGCTACGGGCTGAGCCAGGGCTGTCGGGCCGATCTCGTGCTCGTGCCCGGCGAGACGCTGGCCGAGGCGATCGTGACCCGCTCGCCGAAGCGTCGCGTCGTCAAGGGCGGCAAGATCGTCGCGCGCGACGGCGTCTCGATCAAGAGCGCACCCTGATGCTGCAGGCCGCGCCGCACCCCAAGGGCAGGGTCCTGCTGACCGCGCGCTGGCTCGTGGGCCACCGCGACGGCCGGCATCGGCTCATCGAGAATGGCGAGATCGTCTTCGAGAATGGCGAAGTGGTCTTCATCGGCCATCGCTTCCCCGGCGAGGTCATGCGCCGGATCGATTACGGCAACGCGCTGATCGGACCCGGCTTCGTCGATCTCGACGCGCTTTCCGATCTCGACACCACCATCCTCGCCTATGACAACCAACCGGCCTGGAAGAAGGGGCGTGTCTGGCCGCGGTCCTATATCGAGGCCGGCCCGGTCGAGATGTATTCGCGGGAGGAGCTTGCCTTCCAGAAGCATCATGCCTTCGCGACGCTGATCCGCAATGGCATCACCACGGCGCTGCCGATCGCCTCGCTGTTCTACCGGCAATGGGGCGAGACGCCGGAAGAGTTCTCCGATGCGGCAGAAGCCGCGGCGAAACTCGGCCTGCGCGCCTATCTCGGCCCGGCCTACCGCACCGGGAACCAGGTGGTCGAGGCCGATGGCAGGATCACGACGGCTTATGACGAGCCTCGCGGCCTTGCCGAGCTCGCAGAGGCGATCGCCTTCTGTGAGCGCTTTGAGGGCGCCGCCAGCGGACTCGTCCGCACCATGCTCGCGCCGGACCGGATCGAGACCTCGACTGCCGAACTGCTTCGGCGCACGGCGGAGGCCGGCCGGACCCTTGGCGTGCCAGTGCGGCTGCACTGCTGCCAGTCGAAGATCGAGTACGATCTCGTGCTGGCGCAGCACGGCATGAGCCCGCCGGAATGGCTGGAGAAGCTCGGCTTTCTGACCGAGCGGACGCTCCTGCCTCACGGAACCTATGTCTCCGGCAGCRGGCACATTTCCCGGCCTGGCCACGATCTCGAGATCATCCGCGATGCCGGTTCGACCATTGTGCATTGCCCGCTGGTCTCCGGACGCCACGGCAATGCCATCGATCATTTCGGGCGCTATCGCGAGATGGGCCTGAATCTCGGCCTCGGCACCGATACCAGCCCGCCGGACATGATCATGAACATGCAGGTCGGCATGATCCTCGCCCGCACCATGGCGGGCAGCTCGGCCGGCGTGCGCAGCGAGGACTATTACGACGCGGCGACCATTGGCGGTGCCGATGCGCTTGGCCGCCCGGATCTCGGCAGGCTCCAGCCCGGCGCGCGGGCCGATATCACGGTCTTCGATCTCGACCGGCCACATCTCGGCCAGGTCATCGATCCGATCCAGACCATGCTGCTCGCCGGACACGGCCGCGACTTCGCGACGGTGATCATCGACGGCCGCTTCGTCATGGAGGACCGCGAGATCCCGGGCGTCGACGAAGCTGCGGACAAGCGGCGCGCGCAGAAACAGTTCGAAGGCGTGATGGCGCAGTACCCGCGCCGGACACATGGCCACCCGCCGGCTTCCGAGATCTTCTCGTCAAGCTATCCGGTCGAACGTGGGGAGGAGAGAACATGACCGCCATGGCCGTGCCCCAGTCGCTGCTCTCGGTGCGGGACCTCAAGGTCGTCTTCGACGGCCGCCATGGCCCGCTGACGGCGCTCGACGGCGTTTCGCTCGAGATCGCGCCAGGCGAGATCCTTGGCGTTGTCGGCGAGTCGGGGGCGGGCAAATCCCTGACCGGTACGGCGGTGATCGGCCTGCTCGATCCGCCCGGCCGGGTTGCAGGCGGCAGCATCCATCTCAACGGCCGGCGCATCGACAATCTCCCAGCCGAGGCGATGCGCCTGGTGCGGGGCAAGGAGATCGGCGCGATCTTCCAGGATCCGCTGACCTCGCTCCATCCACTGCTCCGGGTTGGGGATCAGATCGTCGAGACGATCCTGGCGCATCTGCCGGTCAGCCGTGGCGAGGCGCGGGCACGGGCGCTCCACCTTCTCAAGGAAGTCGGCATTCCCGCCGCCGAAACGCGGATCGACCATTATCCGCATCAGTTCTCGGGCGGCATGCGCCAGCGTGTGGTGATCGCGCTGGCTCTCTGCGCCGAACCCAAGCTGATCATCGCGGACGAGCCGACGACGGCGCTCGACGTTTCGATCCAGGCGCAGATCATGAGCCTGCTCAAGCGGCTCTGCCGCGAGCATGGCACAGCGATCATGCTGGTGACACATGACATGGGCGTGATCGCCGAGACGGMAGACAGGGTCGCGGTGATGTATGCCGGACGGGTCGTCGAGGTCGGCCCTGTGAAGGATGTGACGCGCCACCCCAGCCATCCCTATACGGCCGGGCTGATGGCTTCGATCCCGAGCGTGCATGAGCGCCATCGCCATCTCAACCAGATCGACGGCGCCATGCCGCGACTGAACGCCATACCGAAGGGCTGCGCCTTCAATCCGCGGTGCGGTTCTTGCCGCGACCGCTGCCGCGACGAGCGGCCTTCGCTGGGCGCGGGGCTCCATATCGCCGCCTGCCATTTCCCCTTGCGCGAGCTGGTTCATGGCTGAAACTGAAACCATTCTCGAGGTGAAGGCGGCGTCGTGCCGCTTCGACGTCTCGGCGCCCTGGCTGTCCCGTCTGGCTTCGCATGAGCCGCGCCGTGTGTTGAGGGCGGTCGAGGATATCTCCTTCACGGTCCAGCGTGGCACCACTTTCAGCATCGTCGGCGAGTCCGGCTGCGGGAAGTCGACGCTGGCACGGATGATCGTCGGGCTGCAGCGCCCGACCGAGGGCAGCTTGCGCTTCGCCGATATCCGCCGCCTCGATGGCAGCTTCGGTCCGCCACGCGTTCAGATGATCTTCCAGGATCCCTACGCCAGCCTGAATCCGCGCTGGCGGGTCGGCGACATCATCGCCGAGCCGATCCGCGAGCTGAAGCTGCGCCGCGATGACGCCGAGGCGACGGAACGCGTCGGCGATCTGCTCGAGATCGTCGGTCTGTCCCGCGCCGACGCCCGGCGCTTCCCGCATGAATTCTCTGGCGGGCAGCGGCAGCGCATCTCGATCGCCCGTGCACTGGCGACCGAGGCCGATTTCCTGGTCTGCGACGAGCCGACCTCGGCACTCGACGTCTCCGTGCAGGCACAGATCCTCAATCTCATGGTGAGGCTGCAGGCCGAGTTCGGCCTGACCTATCTCTTCATCAGCCATAATCTCTCGGTGGTTCGGCACATGTCCGACCATCTGGCGATCATGTATCTCGGCCGCTTCGTCGAGGCCGGCCCCGCCGATGAGGTCTTCAACCTGCCGCGCCATCCCTATACGCGGCTGCTGCTCGACACGATTCCCGATGTCGAGAGACCGAACCGGGAGCGCAAGCCGATGTCGGGCGAGGTGCCGAGCCCGATTGCGCCGCCGAGCGGCTGCGCGTTTCACCCGCGCTGTGCGAGTGCCGTCGAGCGCTGTTCGCAGCAACGCCCCCCGCTGCGCGATTTCGGCGATGTCCGCCTCGCCTGCGACAGAGCGTGATCGGTACGCGGAGGGATGGTTAACGGCCGAACTGGCCGTTAACGCGCGATTTACCGTGTTTTGCCTAGGGTAAGCGAGGCTTCCTCTGGTCGCGGATACATCTCGCCATGCAAGCACAGGCTCTCAAGCTGCCGGAGACGGCCAATGAGGATGTGCTCAATGGGACTGCGGCCGCCCGCGCCATTGGCGAGATCGCGGAGCGCTTCGGCAAGCTCGGGGTCGAGATCACGGATATTTCCGGCCGCATCGGCGATGTCACACGACAGCTCGAAGGCCAGGCCGAAGGGCTGCACCGCGTCGTTGCGTCCGTCGAGCAGGTTTCGCGCTCCAATCGCTCGATCCAGAGTTCGGCGGAAGACGCTCAGAAGGCGGCGTCTGTCGTCAAGAGTGGCCTGGAACGGGTCACGGGAGCGGTTCGGCAGGGGCTGAATGCTGCCCAGAGCGATATCGAGACGCTGAGCCAGGGGGCCGAATCGATTTCGGCTGCGCTTGCCGAGGCCGTCACCAATGCCCACAAGGTTCGCGAGGCGAGCGACGCCATCCAGACGATCACGCGCGAGATCCAACTGCTCTCGATCAATGCCGGTGTCGAGGCGGCGCGGAGTGGTTCGGCGGGGCGCGGGTTTGCGGTCATCGCTGCGGCCGTGAAGCAACTCTCCGAGCAGACGCGTGAGGCGACCGCACTCAGCACCCGACAGCTCGACGCGCTTGTGGAAACGGTCGATCAGCTTGCCCGCCGCAGTTTCGAGAATGCAGCGGTCGCCCGCCGCGCGAGCGAGGAGAGCAGGGGAATATCCCGGCAGGTCGGCGAACTCGACATTTTCGGTCGCTCGGTCGTCGGGCTGATCGGCGATATCGATGCGATCTCGAATCCGACGCGGGAGAATGCCATCGCCTTCGCCAAGGTCGGCGAGGATCTCAAGGCGCTGGTCGCCGGCGTCGACCAGTCGAGCGGCAATCTCGATCTCGCGTCGGGCCGGGCGGCTTCGCTCGTCTCGATCAGCGAGGCGATCCTCGGTTCGATTGCGGCTTCCGGCGTGCGCACCGCGCAATCGGAACTGATCGCCACCGCCATGGAGACGGCGCAAGCCATTTCCGGCCTCTTCGAGGACGCCGTGGCACAAGGCGAAATCGCGATGGCCGATCTCTTCGATGAGACCTATCGTCCGATCGGCGGCTCGGACCCCCTGCAGCATATGACGCGTTTCGTCGCGTTGACCGATCGTCTGCTGCCGCCGCTCCAGGAAAGGCTGCTGGCCGCAAACAAGCGCGTCGTTTTCTGCGCGGCCGTCGATCGCAACGGCTTTCTGCCGACCCATAACCGCAAGTACTCGCAGGCGCAGGGACGGGATCCGATCTGGAACAACGCGAATTGCCGGAACCGCCGCGTCTTCGCGGATCGCACCGGGTTGGCGGCTGCCCGCAACCAGAAACCCTTCCTGCTGCAGACCTATCGGCGCGACATGGGCGGCGGCCAGTTTCTCGTCATGGAGGACCTCTCCGCGCCGATCTGGGTCAAGGGGCGCCATTGGGGCGGAATTCGCTTCGGTCTCAGCGTTTGAGGCGACCGCATTAACGGCCTGTGAGCGTTCCTGCAGGCAAGACTACGCGTAGCGCCAGGATGGCGCGTCGGGTTGAGTGAGTGTCCGGTCCAGCGTCATGCATATCGCGCCGTCTTTTCCCAATCTCTCGGTCCTGCTGATCGATAGCAGCGCGCATTACCGGCGCATCGTCCGGACCATGCTCTACCAGGCGTCGCTCCACCGCATCTTCGAGGCCCCGGATTTGTCCTCGGCCGCAACGATGTTCATCCAGAAGCAGCCGAACATCGTGGTCCTGGACTGGGACCTGCCCGATTCCGGCAGTGTCAAATGCCTGGCATCGATCCGTTCGTTCAAGACTTCGCCCTTCGCCAAGGCTCCGGTTCTGGTGATGATGGAACGCCCCGACCGCCGTTCGGTCGTGCAGGCGGCCAAGCTCGGGGCGCACGAGATCATCACCAAGCCGATCTCGCCCAACGCGCTCTGGCTGCACCTGTCCGGGATCATCAACATCCCGCGCAAGTACAAGGAGCAGAACGGCAGCATCTCGCTCGTTCCGCGTGCCATCAGCAATGCCATGTTCTGACCACATCTGCCTCGGAAACGCCCAAAGCGTTGATGCCGGGGTGCCGCCGATTAGCGAAATTTTTACCAATCTGGCGTGATCTTCCATCCGCCAATCATGGGTCCCGCCGCCGTGGTCATCACCGTCTCGCTTCCAGCCTTTCTCGGTCGTTCCGAGGCGGCAGCCTTCCGCAATCAGCTGCTTGTCGCGCTGGAGCAGAAGGAGAGCATCGCCGTCGAATGCGCTGAAGCTGGCCCCCTGCCCAGCCTCTGGATTCAGTTGCTCCATGCCGCCGCGACCAGTGCGCAGGCAAAGGGGCTCAGCGTCACTCTCAAGGCGGCCTCGGAAGAGTGCCGCAAGTCCCTGCAGGCGATCGGCTTCGATCCTGCCCAAAGCGCTCTCGTCCTGGAGTGATATCGATGAGAATCCTGGCCATCGACGATACGAAGACCCTGCTCAGTCTGCTCAGCCTGACGCTTCGCAATGCCGGACATGAGGTGGCGGAAGCGGAGAACGGCGAGGACGGCCTCGTCAAGTTCGACCAGTTCCAGCCCGATCTGGTGATCACCGACCTCAACATGCCGTTGATGGACGGAATCGAGTTCACGCGCGCCTGCCGTGCCCGACCGGCCGGCCAGAATACGCCGATCATCGTGTTGACGACGGAAAACGGCGCCGAGATCAAGGCGGAGGGCCGGCGCGCCGGTGCCAGCGCCTGGATGGTCAAGCCGTTCGAGCCCAACACCCTGCTCGGCCTCGTTGCTCGCTATCAGAACTAAGGCTGGCCGATGGATCCGTTAGCGGAACTCAAACAAACGTTCTTCCAGGAATGCGAAGAGCTTCTCGGCGCTCTGGAGCAAAAGCTTCAGGCGCTTGATGAGGGCTCACGCGAGCCCGAGGACGTCAACGCCGCATTTCGCGCGATCCATTCGATCAAGGGCGGGGCAGGGGCCTTCGGTTGCACGGAGCTCGTCGCCTTCGCCCATGTCTTCGAGGCTTCGCTCGATCATTTGCGTTCGGGGCGTGTCGCGATCGAGGACGCTCCCTTCGGACTGTTTCTGCGCTGCTCGGATGCCGTTGCCGATCTGGTGTCGGCGGCGCGCAATGACGAACCGGCCCGCCCGCGTCCTGATCTGCTCGAGGCGCTGGAACGTGTCGGGCAGGCCGAACCCGTCGCAGCAGCTCCTGCCGCTGCCGCTTCCGCACCTCCAGTGCCATCGGCCTCCGCGCCTGCGAGCGACGACGCCCCGCCGGGTATCGCAGCGCTCGGCAATCTGCTTGCGATGGTCGAGGCGAAGTCCGCCGCGCCCGTGAAGCCGATCGATGACGGCTGGGACGACGAGCCAGTTGCCGCCGTCGCTCCGGCCGAGCCGGTGAAGGCCGGCAGCGAGATGTGCCTGCGCATCACGCCGGATCGCGACCTCTTCCGCCGTGTGATCGAACCCCGCGTCGTGCTGGCGGCTCTGCCGCCGGAGGATATCGTTTCCGTCTCCTGCGACCTGAGCCACGTGCCGTCGCTGGAGGAACTCGACGTCACCGATTGCTGGATGCGCTTTGCCGTGAACCTGCGCACGCAGTTGTCGGTCGAAGAGCTGCACGGCAAGTTCGATTTCACCCTCGCGACCGAGGAGTTCGAGATCGAGGCGATGCCCGAGCCGGCCAATGACGATGTGGCCTCGTTCGCGCCAGTCGCTGCCGTCGAAGCAGAGGTGCCGCAGTCGGTTGCTGCCGATCTCTCGGCAATCCTGGCGAAGCTCGGGCCTGCTCCGGCCGCTGCGCCGGAACCCGTTCCTGTGCCGGCTCCTGCGCCGGCCCCGGCCCCAGTCGAGGCGACGGCTCCGCCCGTGCCGCGTCCTGCGCTTCGTGCTCCTGCCAATGATGCTCCTGCGGCCCGCCAACGCCAGGCCGTCAGCGTTCGCGTCGACCTCGACCGCATCGACAAGCTGATGAATCTCGTCGGCGAGATCGTCATTACCCAGTCCATGCTGGTCGAATGCGTGCGCTCGCTGCCCTATGACGTCTATGCCAAGACCGCCGAGGGCATCCTGACGCTGTCGCGCCAGACACGCGAGCTGCAGGACCATGTCATGGCCGTGCGCGCGCAGCCGGTGAAGGCCGTGTTCCAGCGCATGCCGCGCCTCGTCCGCGAGCTTGCGCAGACCCTGGGCAAGGAAGTGCGCCTGGTGCTCGAAGGCGAAAATACCGAGGTCGACAAGACGATCATCGAAGAGCTTGCCGATCCGCTGACTCACATGATCCGCAATTCGATGGATCATGGCCTGGAGACGCCGGAGGAACGCCTGGCAGCAGGCAAGGGGCCGGAGGGCACGATCCAGCTCACCGCCGAACATCGGGCCGGGCGCATCGTGATTTCCGTCACCGATGACGGGCGCGGCATCAATCGCGAGAAGCTACTGGGCAAGGCCCGTTCGCGTGGTCTTGTCGGCCCCGATGAAAAGCTTGCACCCGAGGAGATCGACCAGTTGATCTTCGCCGCCGGGCTTTCGACCGCGGAGGCCGTCAGCGACATCTCGGGCCGCGGCGTCGGCATGGATGTGGTGCGGCGCAATGTCGAGTCGCTCGGCGGCCGCATCAGCGTCGATTCCGAGCCCGGCCGCGGTTGCAAGTTCACCCTGGCATTGCCGCTGACGCTCGCCGTGCTCGAGGGCATGGTGATCCGCTGCGGTGACGATCGCTACGTCATCCCGATCGCGAGTGTGATCGAGACCCAGCACCTCGCCAATACGCCGATCGAGCATCTCACCTTCGGCCAGGAAGTCCTGCGCTGGCGCGGTGAGGTCACACCGCTCTACCGGCTCGGCGCCGTGATGGGCTCGTCCGGGCAGCGCGACGAGAACATCATCATCATCGCCGAAACCGAGCGCGGCGGTAATGTCGGAATTGCGGTCGACGAGATCGTCGGCCAGCAGCAGGTCGTCGTGAAGAGCCTCGAGGCGAATTACGGCGCGGTCAACGGCGCATCCGCCGCGACCATCCTCGGCGACGGCCTCGTCGCCCTGATCCTCGATGTCGACTCGATGCTGAGGCTGGCCGCGACCGGCAGCCGGCAACCCGCTCCCGAACTGAAAATGGCTGGATGATCATGACCCTTCAACTCGGCGAAAAGCACTTCTCGTCGGCGCAGCCTGAATCAGCCGTGCGTCGTATCGTTACCTTCCGCGTCGGTGATCGGACTTTCGGCATCGATGTCGGCATGGTTCGTGAAATCAAGGGCTGGCAGGTGACCACGCCCCTGCCGCATGCGGCTCCGCATGTGCGCGGCGTGCTCAATCTGCGCGGCGTCATTCTCGCGGTCTACGACCTGCGCACCTCGATCGGCCTCGGTGTCACCGATGCCACGGCAACCCACGTCATCGTCGTCGTCGATGTCGAGGACAAGACCGCCGGCCTGCTGGTCGACTCGGTCTCCGACATCGTCGATGTTCCGGTCAGCGCGGTTCGCCCGGCGCCGGATCTGGAGCGTGACGAGCATGGCCTGATCGAAGGCCTCGTGTTGCTCGACACCGAGATCGTCGCCTTGCTCGACCTCGCGGCCGTGATCCGCGAAGGCGGGGCGGAAACCCCTCTCGCTCGGACCACCCGGGCGGCTTGATCATCATCTGACGCGGCAACGCGCCAGATGACTGAGCCGGGAAGGCCAACGCGCCAAGAAAGACACGACAAGAACATGGGCAGCTTCGCCGGTTCCCTTTCGAGACTCTCGGTACGGCTGCCGCTGATGTTTCTCGGCGCGGCTTTCGTTTCGGGCGGCGCCATCGGCGCCGCCGCCTATCATGTCGCCTGGGGGCGGCTGAATGACCTCGCGCAGCTCGGGCTGAGCGCCGCCGATATCGACGGTGCCGTGCGATCGGCCATTCCGCAGATGCTGGGGATCAGCGCCGTTTCGCTGGTCGCGATCGCGGCCGTCGGCTGGTTTGCGGCGCGGTCGATCTACCGGCCCATCGTCGAGATGCGCGATGCGGTCGGCCTGTTGGCCCAGGGCGAGAACGCCGCGATCCCGGGCCTCGCCCGCGGCGACGAGATCGGCGACCTTGCCCGCGCCCTGAAGAGCATTCACGAGACAGGGGTCGAAGCTGCGCGTATCCGTGCCGCGCTCGATGACTGCCGCACCAATGTTATGGTCTGCGATCGGCAGAACCGCGTCGTCTACGTCAACAAGTCGCTGCTGAAGTTCTTTGCCGAGGCCCAGGAGGATTTTCGCACGGCCTTCCCGGGCTGCTCGGCCAAGGACATGCTTGGCCGGGTCATGGATGCCGTCTATGGCGACCCCGTGTTCGGGCGGCATGATGTCGGCGGGGCCCGCGCGATCCGCTATGCGCTCGGCCGGCGGACTATTTCGCTGTCTTTGAGCCCTGTCCTGCATGCCAATGGCGAGCGTCTCGGCACCGCCGTCGAATGGCTGGAACTGACCGACGAACTTGCCGCCGCCAACGAGGTTGCAGATGTCGTCTCGGCGGCCGTCGAGGGCGACTTCTCGCGTCGTATTCCGCTTGCGGGCAAGCCGGAGGCGATGGCTCGCATCGCCGAGGGCCTGAATCAGATCAATACGCTGGTCGAAGGCGCGGTCGGCGAATTTTCGAGCGTGCTCGGTGGACTGGCTGAGGGCGACCTGAGCCACCGCATGGAGGGGGACTATCGCGGCCGCCTCGCAGAGCTGAAGCGCAGCCTGAACGGAGCACTCGCCCATCTCGGCCAGACCGTCTCGACCATCCAACTGACGGCAGGCAATGTTTCGCGAGCCGCGAGCGAGATCAATTCCGGCGCAGGCGACCTTGCCAGGCGGACTGAAGCGACAGCCGGCAATCTGGAGGAAACTGCCGCGACGACCGAGGAGCTGGCAGCCTCCGTCAAGCAGAGCGCGGCCCGCTCCCGCGAGGCGACCCAGCTGGCCGGAGAGGCCATGAATGTGGCCAATGACGGCAGGGTTGTCGTGTCCCAGGYGGTTGGCGCGATCGAACGGATCGAGACGTCCTCCGTCCGCATCTCGGAGATCGTCTCCGTGATCGACGGTATTGCCTTCCAGACCAATCTGCTGGCGCTCAATGCGGCGGTCGAGGCTGCGCGGGCCGGTGATGCGGGCAAGGGGTTTGCCGTTGTGGCCTCCGAAGTGCGCGCCCTGGCACAGCGTTCCGCTCAGGCTGCGCGGGATATCAAGGGTCTCATCGCGACCTCCAACGAGCAGGTCGGCGAGGGCGTGCGCTTCGTACGCAGCACCGGTGAAGCTCTGGAGCGGATCGTGGCCGCTGCGAGCAAGGTCTCTGCGACCGTCGCGGAGATCTCTTCCGCGACCGCCGAGCAGGCCCATGGCATCGAGGAGATGAGCCAGACCGTCGCCCATATGGACGAGATGACCCAGCAGAACTCGGCTTTGGCGGAGCAGAGTGCGTCATCGGCACATGAACTGATGGCGGAAATCGACAGGCTGAAACAGCTTGTTGCCGTCTTCCGCATCGAGGAAGGGTTCGCTGCGCCGTCGGTTCATGCTGCGCAGACCGAGCCCGCCCGGTTGCAGCGACTTGCGGCTGCAGCGCTCGTCGAGCAGGCGCGTGTCGCGCCGGCGGTCCGCCGCCCGGAGTCGCGTCGGMCGGAACTGACGAAAGCCCCGGCGGTCCGTCCAGCGCCGCGCCGCATCGCCAATGGGCGTGTCGATGATTGGGCCGAGTTCTAGTTCGATGTTGTCAGGTTCACAGTGATGCTCGCGCCTCAAGGTCTTCCCGAAGCCACGCTGACGCGTGAGGACATGGGCTTCATATCGAAGCTCGTCTACGAGCATGCCGGCATCGTCATCCGCGAACACAAGGAAGCGATGACGCGCGGTCGCCTTTCCCGACGCGTCAAGGCGCTGGGAATGGGCTCGGTCGCGGAGTACTGCGCCTTCCTGAAGCCGGCGCGGGCGTATCCGGATCTGGTCCTCTGCCTKCTCCTCCGGCGAGGAGCCCTACAGCATTGCGGCTGTCTMGCGCGACGTCATCGGCTCACGCAGCGATCTCGATTTCCGCATTCTGGCGACTGATATCGACACGGACATCCTCAACCGGGCGGAAGCGGGCATCTATCCGGCGGAGCTGTTCGAGCGTCTGCCCGCCGATGTCAGGCCGCTGCTGCGCCTGGACGGGCAGGTCGGGCGTGGAGAGGCGCGGATCAGCGATGATCTGCGCCGGCTGATCGCCTTCAAGCGGCTCAATCTCATCGAAAACTGGCCGATGCGTGGCCCATTCGATGCCATTTTCTGCCGAAACGTCTTCATCTATTTCGATACCCGGACCAAGGCCACGATCCTCGACCGCTTCGTCGATCTGCTTGCGCCGGGAGGTTTCCTCTATCTCGGTCATTCCGAGTCGCTCCCGCAACCTCACCCGCAGCTCAGGCTGATCGGCCGCACGATCTACGAGAGAACCCCATGAGTATCACGCGGTCCTCTCGGCGCTATTTCGACCCCCGTTTCGAGGCGACGATCATCACGGTCGCGCCAGGTGAGCACGAGATCACCTCGGCGAAGGACGAGATCGTCGCGACTGTGCTGGGCTCGTGCATCTCGGTCTGCATGCGCGATCCGCAGGCAGGGGTCGGTGGGCTGAACCATTTCCTGCTGCCGAAGAACAACAGTGGCAACGATGCCAGCGCCGGCGAGCGTTATGGCGACACCGCGATGGAAGTTCTCATCAACGGCCTGCTCAAGCGCGGCGGCAAACGAAATCATCTCGAAGCCAAGGTCTTCGGCGGGGCACGGGTCCTGTCGGGGGCGACCATGCTCGCCATAGGCGACGGCAACATTGCCTTCGTGCTCGACTTCCTCAACCGGGAAGGCATTCCCATCGTCTCCAAGGATGTCGGCGGCACACGCTCACGGCGAATCCACTACCAGCCTTCCACGGGACGGGCCTGGGTGCAGCATGTGCAGCCGAGCGTCCGCAGCAGCGAGCATGAGCAGGAAGTGGCCTATCTCAACCGACTTAAGACCCAGCCTGTCGCAGGTGATGTCGAGATCTTCACATGACCCTGAACCAAGCACCATCGGCCAAACCCGTCACTGTCCTTGTCGTCGACGATTCCGTCCTGATGCAGAAGCTCATGACGCAGATCATCGACTCCGCCCCCGGCTTCAAGGTGATCGGCGTCGCCGGCAGCGCGGAGGAGGGTTGGGACGCGATCCAGGAGCTGCGGCCAGACCTGCTGACGCTCGATCTCGAACTGCCGGGACGGCACGGCCTCAAATTGCTGGCGCGCGTGCTGAAGCAGGATCCGTTGCCGGTGCTGATCGTCTCAGCCTTCGGCGGCCCAGGCGCCGACAACACCATCCAGGCGCTAGAACTGGGGGCGATCGACTTCATCGAGAAGCCGGACGGCACGACGCATACGCTCGAAGGCTTCATGAAGCATCTGGTGGCTGCGCTTCACCGCGCCTCGGCCAGTCGAAAGATGCTTGCAGCCGCGCGCGCTCTGGCGCGCGAAGCCGCGCCGGCAAGGCCAGCTCCCGTTCGTGAACCTGGGCGCGCTTCCGCCTCGCCCGGTGGGCGTACGTCGTTGATCGCCATCGGCGCCTCGACTGGCGGCGTACCGGCCGTGCAGGTGGTGATGCGGGACCTCGCCAATCTGCGCATCCCGATGGTCGTGGTTCAGCACATGCCCGCCGGCTACACGGCAAAATTCGCGGCACGCCTGGCGGCGGCCACCGGGCTTGACGTCCGCGAGGCGGCTGACGGGGACAAGCTGAAGCCTGGCATGGCGGTCGTCGCGCCAGGTGGCCTGCGCCATCTCGAGATCGAGGAGCGCCGTGGGGAACTGGTCTGTGTCCTGAAGGAAGGGCCGCTGGTCAGCGGTCATTCGCCATCGGTCGATGTCATGTTCCACTCGGTGGCGCGCAGCCTGGGTGCCCATTCGGTAGGCGTGCTGCTGACCGGGATGGGCCGGGACGGGGCAGACGGTTTGTTAGCCATGCGCAAAGCCGGCGCCGAGACGTTAATTCAAAGTGGCGAAACCTGTGTGGTAAACGGGATGCCGAAAGCAGCATTCGAGATCGGGGCCGCTGATCGCGTTGTGGCACTCGACCAGATTGGCGCCGCTATCGGCCACCTGATCGCAGAACGTCCGCATCAGCGCACCGCGTGAGGAGAGCGTGATGAAAGCCAGAAGTGACTACCGGATCCTCGTGGTCGACGACCAGAAGAGCATGCGCGGTCTTGCCACCTATTTCCTGAAGCAGATCGAGTTCCAGGACATCGATGAGGCGGAGAATGCGCGCGAAGCGCTGATGAAGATGCAGACCAAGCGCTATGATCTGCTTTTGCTCGACTGGAACATGGACGGAATGAGCGGCATCGATCTGCTGCGGGCGATCCGTTCCGTGCCGGAGCTCAACCAGATCAAGATCATCATGGCGACCTCCGAGCGCTCGGTGGACAAGATGGACGAGGCGACCAGCAACGGCGCCGACCACTATGTCGTGAAACCCTATGAGCTCCGCGATCTCGAGGTGCGGGTGAAGAAGGTTCTCGCCTGCTGAGCGCAGGCGGCTCGAGGCTAAAGCATCGGCCCGAAAAGTGGATTGCGGTTTTCGGGAAAGCCGGTGCAAAGATAAAGGGATAGATCATCGGACCGGATACGATTTCCTGTCCGATGATCTAATCTCACCATTGTGATCCAGCGCCTCGGGCCATCATGGCTGCGGGGCGCTCTCATTTGCGCCAGTATCTGCGCCGGATTATGAGGTTTGGCGGGAGGGCAGGCCATGCCGCTGCTTCGTCGTGACGTGTTGAGCCTGATCGGCGGGCTCGCTGCGAGCCCATCATTTGCCATATCGCCGGATATGCAGAGCGCACCCGACGCCTACCAGTTTGCGTTCGCCCGGCTCGAGGGCGGCCATATTCCKCTGGCGGCCTATCGCGGCAAGCCGATCCTGATCGTCAACACGGCTACCAATTGCGGCTACGCAGGGCAGTTCGCAACACTTGAGCAGCTGTGGCAACGCTATTCCGGCCGTGGCCTGATGTTGCTGGCGGTGCCGTGCAACGACTTCGGCGGGCAGGAGCCGCTGGAAGGCGTGGCTATCGCGGAAGCAGCGCGCCAGACCTATGGCGCGACTTACCCGTTCGCCGCGAAATCGAGCGTGCGCGGCCCGGACGCCCATCCATTCTATCGCTGGGCGGCGACACGGCGGCCGGCCGAAGTCCCGACCTGGAACTTCCATAAGTATCTGGTCGGGCGCGATGGCAGCCTCGTAGGCGGCTTTCCCGCGAGCTCGGACCCGGTCGGCTCACAGCTGATCCGGGCTATCGGTCAGGAGCTGCACGCCGCCTGAGCCCGCCTTCAGCTACGCGMGTAGATGTCTTCGATGCGGATGATGTCGTMCTCGCCGGTATAGGAGCCGACCTGTACCTCGATCAGTTCGAGGTCGATCCTGCCGGGATTGCGCAAGCGGTGGACGCAGCCGATCGGCAAGTACACCGATTCATTCTCATGCACGTGCGTGACCTTGGCATCGACCGTAACTTCGGCTGTTCCCGAAACCACGACCCAATGCTCGGCGCGATGAAAGTGCTTCTGCAGGCTGAGCAGCCCGCCCGGCTTGACGTTGATGCGCTTAACCTGGAAGCGCTGGCCGATATCGATGCGCTGATACCAGCCCCAGGGCCGGTAGACCCTCAAGTGCTCGCTCGCCTGCGGCCGGCCATCGGTCTTCATCAACTCGACGAGGTTCTTGACCTTGCCGGCGGCGGCCATTGACGAGACGAGCACGGCATCGCGCGTCGCAACCACGACGACATCGTCGAGGCCGAGAACCGTCGTCAACACGTCATCGCTGCGGACATAGATGCCGTGGCTATCGAGCGCGACCACCTCGCCTTCGAGGACGTTGCGATCGGCGTCCTTCTGTTTGATCTCGTGGATCGAGTCCCAGGCGCCGATATCGGACCAGTCGAAGCTTGCCTGCACGACACCGGCCGCCCGCGTCCGCTCCATCACGGCGTAGTCGATTGAAATCTTGGTGGCCTGGGCAAAGGCCTCCGGATCGAGGCGCAGGAAGTCGAGGTCGCGGGTCGCCTTGGCAATCGCTTCACGCGCGGCATTCAGCACGTCCGGAACGTGGCGTTCCATCTCGTCGCACATCGTCGCCGCGGCAAAGACGAAATTGCCGCTGTTCCAGAGATATCCCTCCTCGAGATAGCGCGTGGCGCGTTCCAGGTCGGGCTTCTCGACAAAACGCTGCAGACGTTTCGCGCGCTCGCCGGGCAGCGGCTCGCCGGGTGCGAGATAGCCATAGGCCGTCGAGGGATGCGTCGGGGGAATGCCGAGCGTCATGATCAGGCCGGACGCAGCGAGCTCGGCTGCGATCGCGCAATCGTCGCGGAATGCCGCAGTCGCCTGAATGACGTGATCGGCTGCAAAGGCCGCACAGATTGCGCCGGCCCTGCGCTGTTCTGCCAATAGCGAGCCGACTGCGACCGCTGCGGCGGAATCGCGTCGCTCCGGCTCCAGGACGATCTCGCCCTTGATGCCGATCGCGAGCATCTGTTCGGCAACGATAAAGCGAAAGTCATTGTTGGTGATGACGATCGGCGCATCGAAGCGCGGGTCATGCAGCCGCTGCAGGGTCGCCTGGAAGGTCGAGATCCCGTCTCCGAGCAGCGGAATGAACTGCTTGGGCAACGTATCGCGCGACAGCGGCCAAAGCCGGGTGCCGGCTCCGCCGGCCATGACGAGCGGAACGATTTTCGGGACTGACATCAAGCGCGCTCTTCTCAGGCAGGTCGTGACCCTGCTGCCTTACAGCAACGTCACTACCATTGGTTAAATGCAGGGTCGTGGAAAAATTCAGGCCTTGGCCTTCTGGCCCGGACGAAAGGCGACGATGACGGTCGGGTCGGTGTCCAGGTAGGGGCCCTCGATCAGGTCAATGCAGTAGGGTATGGCGGGCATCACGGCGTCGAGGCATTCGGCGATCGCGCGGGGCCGTCCCGGCAGGTTGACGATGAGCGAGCGACCACGGATGCCGGCGGTCTGGCGCGAGAGTATCGCGGTCGGCACCTTGGTGAGGCTGACCTGGCGCATCAGTTCGCCGAAGCCGGGCATCGGTTTCTCGACAACGTCGTCCGTGGCCTCGGGCGTGACGTCGCGGGGAGCGGGACCGGTGCCTCCCGTCGTGACGATGAGACAGCAGCCCTCGCGGTCGGCAAGTTCAATCAGGGTGTCGGCAATCGCCTTGCGGTCGTCYGGGATGACCCGCGCAACGGCCGTCCAGGGCGAAGTGAGCGCATTCTTCAGGTAGTCGCGAATGGCGGGGCCGCCCTCGTCGGCATAGATGCCGGCTGAGGCCCGGTCGGATACCGTGACGATTCCGATCTTGATATCGCTGGTCATGCCGTCGCACCGTTGCAGGATGATCCTGGCCGGTATCGGGCAGGTGGCGAGCCTGGTCAATCTCGTCATGAGCCGCCGCCTTCCGAGCCCGACGTCGGCTCGACAGGGCGGCGTCGCCGGAGTTGCTCTCAGTTGATGCGTGCGAGGTCGCCAGGCGAGCCGCGTGATCTCTATCGATGCTTTGCCGATTGATGACGATTCCGCAGGCGCCGCAGCCACGTGCGGGCCAGGGCGGCGACCTGTGCCGGCCCCGGTATCGCGCTGCCGATCGCGATGATCGCATTCGCCATGGTCCTGCGCTCGCCCCAGACATAGGTTCCGGGATCGACGCCGTCGCCTGCGCCGCTGTCGAAGAAGACCGGCGGCGTCTCCGTGAAATCGGCTTGGAGCATCGCAATGGTCAGCGCTCGCCCTGGCGAATGGCGCGCCTGGGTCTCGTCATAGGCGATCTTCAGGAACTGGCGGGTATTTCCGCTTTCGACGAGCAGGCCCATCGCCATGGGCTTGCCATCGAGCAGCAGCGTGTCGAGCTGGAGCGCGTCCTGTTCGACGAAGAGCTCGACCAGCCGGTGGAAATAGGCCGCGTCATTAGGCAGGCAGGCG
The DNA here is from genome assembly GCF_056396265.1 of Allobosea sp. 05T422_2. Classification (NCBI taxonomy): domain Bacteria; kingdom Pseudomonadati; phylum Pseudomonadota; class Alphaproteobacteria; order Hyphomicrobiales; family Alloboseaceae; genus Allobosea; species Allobosea sp. 05T422_2. The sequence goes on from NZ_JBFTLD010000040.1 coordinate 41,104, forward strand.
ATTGCGGTCGCGGCTTCCCCCTTCCAGCCTGCCGCTTCGAGCGCGAGGAAGGTCTCGAACGCCTCGCCTGCGGCTTGGCGACGCTTGCGCTGGAAGGAGACCACGCCGTTCCGTGCGATCGCCCGGAACTGCTGCATGCGCTTCTTGTAGCTTGAGCCAAGGGCGCGACGGAGATAGCGCTCGGCATCGTCGCCGGGCTGAGCGATCATCACGGGACGCTGCCAGGTTTCGAATGTCGTCAGCCCGCTGCCGGTGACCCGGCAAGCCTCCTGGAGCGCACGAAAACCTGGCCCCTGCACGGGCAGGAGCGGCAGAGCCAGGGTTTTCGGCAGGTCGCGCGATGCGGCGAGGTGGCGCAGCAGAGCGAGCGCGATATCCTCGGCATTGTCGCGGTCCAGCACGGGGGCCGATGAAACCTCGTAGAGCGGCACGAGCGGAGCGGCGAGGATGGGGGTAAGGCCGCTGCGCCAGTCGCGCTGCCGACGCAACACCCAGATTCCGACGAGGCTCTCGGAACCGAGCGCTTCACTGCGCCAGGCCGTCAGGATGACGATGCGGTCATCTGGAACCAGGACCCGCGCAGCCGCGACAGTGGCTGGCGACATGGCGGGATTGGGCTCGACCGCTCGTTCCGCGAGTTCGGCGAAGGCTGCACCATAGCCGACATAATCGCCAAGCCGCGTGCGCCTGATGACGATCTCGGCGCTCATCCGACCCTCGTGCGGAGGCGGCAAGCAGGCTCTGGGCAGAACTGGATCAAGACTGGCCGCCGCCCTGCCTACCGAGGCGCATCTCGCCCCGTAACGATAGCACAAAGGCGATGACCTGCGCCGCAGCCCGGTAGAGTTCCTCGGGGATCTGATCGTCCAGCTCGACCGTGGAGAGAGCCTGCGCGAGCACAGCGTTCCGCTCGATGTCGACATCATGTTCGCGGGCGGTCTCGATGATGCGTTGAGCAAGCTCTCCGCGGCCCTTTGCTGTGACGCGCGGGGCGCCATGGCCGTCATACTCGAGCGCGACCGCGAGCGGATCGGGAGAGGGAGGGCTCATGACAGACGGTCCAGGAACTGGCCGGCGGTCGCTCGCCTGGCTTGCGGCTGGCCGGTATGAATGTCGACGGTTCCGTCTTCAAATTTTGCATTGGCCAGCGCTGCCTGGAGATCAGGCGCAGCGCCGCGCAGGAACTGGCTCGTTCCTTCGCGTTCGGCCCAAAGCGAGACGCTCACCGCGCGTCCCTTGAGCGTTACGACACCTTGCAGCGGACCCATCGGCTCGGCGTCGAGGGCAAAGCGCACGCGCCAGAGGGGCCCTTCGACACCAGAGGGGCTGCGTCGCGGCGGGTCCTTCTCGATATGCAGCGGCAGGATCGCGGTGCCCGCTTGGAAAGCGAGAGGGATCTCCGTCACCCAGCGTTGGCCTTGTGCGGCCTCGGGACGGTTGGGTTCTGGCGGCAGAGATGCGAACTGCGCGAGCTTGACGCGGTCGAGCGCGGCTTCGGTCTGGTCGAGCAGCGTGCGTGCGATGACGAGCGGCTTCTCTCCGGCCGACAGGGTGGGTTCGGCAATCGATTGAGGGGCGAGCGCGCCGTCGCGCCGTGGCGGGGACGGGCGGATATGCGCTTCCGCATCGCTCGTTGCCTGCTCTGCCGTCCTTGGTTCTGTTCCCGACGGTTTGAGCCCTGGAGCGGCGGCGTCCGGGGCGACAAGCGGCCGCAGCATGTCGCTGAGCGCGCGTAACCCCGCCTTCAGATCGCCGTGAGGAGAGGGGCGTGGTGCGGCTGCCTCCGGGCGGTCGCTTGCTCGCGAAGGCAGTCTTGCCTCCTGCGCATCCAGGAAAAGTCCGGAGCGTGCGACGGCCTGCTTMAAGCCCTGGCCGGTTACGGGTCTACGCTCGGCCGGCATGGCCTGAGCCAGGATCTGGTCGATMAGGCCCATCAGGGGCTTGGGCAGGATGAGGGAGATCGTACCGTTGGCAAGCACCTGCAGATTGGCGAAGAGCGGCGCGAGACTGTCCTGGCGAGCGAGAGCCTCGCCCATCAGCGGGCCGGCAAGTGCGCGCGGCGAGGGCGTCGCCTCGGACTGCAGCCGTTGGGTCGGCGCAGGGGCCACCGCGACGGTAGCGGGGATTGGCAAAGGTGCTGAAGAGCTCGCGCCGGCAAGACGCGACGAAGCCGGCAGGCCGGGGGTGGCGGCCTCCGGAGCCGACGGCTTGGCGCTGCGGCCCGTCTCCAGCGCAAGCGGTGCGAGCGCCGGCTCGCGCCGCGGACCGTCGATGGGCACCAACTGAGCCGGAGGAGTGAGAGCTTCGCCAGGGGGGCGAGCCGCAAGCAGCGTCGCCCGCACCCCCGTTCCACCGTCTTCCGGAGCCTCGATTTTGAGTGTGAGCGTTGTGCCGGGCTGCAGCGCAGCCTGTCGGACTTCCGGGCCGGCGAGAACGAGATCGATCTTCACKCCATCGACCAAAGCGGTCACGGTACCGTCCTTGCCCAGGGAGAGCAAGCGCGCTTCGACCGTCTTGCCGGGCTCGAGCCCGGCTCCGGGAGCCAAGGCGGCAAGCAAGGTGGCGAGGGTCTGGCTCTGGACGAGAGCGGCGAGATTCATGCGGGAGCGACCATTGACTGACTGTCGCAGCTTCCCATGAAATCTTAAGGAATCTCTTGCCCTTGCAAGGCATCTCTGCGTGCCTCGCTCTGGTGCGGGCGCAGGTGATGAGGCAGGTTTGCGCGCCAATGCATCAGGGACAACGCAGATGAACTATCGTCGGCTCGGCCGTTCCGGCCTGAAGGTTTCGCCGCTATGCCTGGGGACGATGATGTTCGGAGGTGCGACTGAGGAAGGCGATGCACGAGCCATCGTCGATCACGCGCGCGCGGCCGGGATCAATTTCATCGACACGGCCGACGTCTATAACGAGGGCCGCTCCGAAGAGGTGACCGGGCGGGCGATTGCCGCGAACCGGCATGACTGGGTTCTGGCCACCAAGGTCGCGAGCGTTATGGGGCCGGGGCCCTATCAGAGTGGCCTCTCCCGGAAATGGGTGATGCAGGCCTGCGAGGACAGCCTTCGGCGGCTCGGGACGGATTTCATCGATATCTACTATCTCCACAAGGAAGACCACACCGTGCCGCTTGGCGAGACGGTGCATGCGCTCGCCGATCTCGTGCGTGAGKGCAAGATCCGGCATTTCGGCGTTTCGAACTACCGCTCCTGGCGCGTCGCGGAAATCTGCCGGCTCTGCGATGAACTCGGCATCGACCGGCCCGTGGTCAGCCAGCCCTATTACAACGCGATGAACCGCATGCCCGAGGTCGAGCATTTGCCCGCCTGCGATTTCTACGGCCTGGGTGTCGCGTCCTATTCGCCTCTCGCCCGCGGCATTCTGACCGCGAAATACGAACCGGGTCAGGCACCGCCGGAGGGCACGCGGGCCGGCCGCGCGGACAAGCGGATCATGCAGACCGAATGGCGCGAGGAATCGCTGATCATCGCCCGCACGATCCGCGACCATGCGGCCGCGAAGGGGCTGACCCCGATCCAGTTCGCGGTGCAGTGGGTGCTGAACAATGCGCTGGTGACGGCGGCGATCGCCGGTCCGCGCACCCTCGAACAATGGCAGGCCTATCTCGCGGCGCTCGATGCCCGCTTCGACGCCGAGGATGAGGCCCTGGTCGATCGGCTCGTGCCTGCCGGCCATCCCTCGACGCCGGGTTACAGCGATCCAGCMTACCCGCTGGAGGGCCGGATCACGCGCAAGGCCTGAGGCCGGCCTCGCCGGCGTGGAGCTTGCTCTTTCCGGATGGGCTGCGCCAATAGGCGCTTGCGAGTGCCGCAGCCGGGCCGATGCCTGGCAGGAGCAGGAGGGCGCATGGCGGTCGAAGGCCTTACCGGTGATCTCGTCAAGGTCGTGGCGCTCCTGGGCGCGGGCGTCGTCGCGGTGCCGATCTTTCGTCGTCTCGGCCTTGGTTCCGTGCTCGGTTACTTCACCGCCGGTGTCGCCATCGGGCCATCGGGGCTCGGTCTCTTCGCCAACCCGGAGGCCGTGCTCCACGTCGCCGAGTTCGGCGTCGTCATGTTCCTGTTCATCATCGGCCTGGAGATGCAGCCCTCCCGGCTCTGGAAGCTGAAGGGTGAGATCTTCGGGCTGGGTGTCGCGCAGGTCTGCTTGTGCGGTGCGCTGCTGACCGGTGTCGGCCTGCTCGCGGGCCTGAGCCTTCCGGCTGCCTTCGTGGCCGGAATGGGCTTCGTCCTGTCCTCGACCGCCGTCGTCATGCAGATGCTGAACGAGCGTGGCGAGACCTMGACACTGCATGGGCAGCAGGCGGTGTCGATCCTCTTGCTCGAAGACCTTGCGATCGTGCCGCTGCTGGCGATCGTTGCTCTCCTTGCGCCGGCGAAGCCGGGGGATACCGGCGACTGGCTCCCGCTTCTGATCGCCGCCGGCTCCGTTATTGGTCTCGTGGTGGCGGGGCGCTGGTTGCTCAACCCGATGTTCCGGCTGCTTGCGGCTGCGCAAGCCCGCGAAGTCATGACCGCGGCTGCCTTGCTGGTCGTGCTCGGAGCAGCGCTCGCCATGCAGTTGAGTGGGCTCTCCATGGCGATGGGGGCCTTTCTCGCCGGCGTGTTGTTGTCGGAGTCGAGTTTTCGGCACCAGCTCGAAGCCGATATCGAGCCGTTCCGCGGGATCCTGCTCGGCCTGTTCTTCCTTGCCGTCGGCATGTCGCTCGAACTCGACCTGATCGCCCGTGAATGGCGTCTGGTCGCGTTGGCCGTGGTGGCGTTCATGGCGGTGAAGGCCAGTGGTATCTTCATCGTCGCCAAGCTGTTCGGCTCCAGGACCCGCGACGCCATCACGCGGGTGGCACTGTTCTCACAGGGCGGTGAATTCGCCTTCGTGCTCTATGCTGCTGCGGCAGCGGCGGGCATCTTCGGCGCTGAGGTCAACGCAGTGGCCAGCGCCACGGTCATCCTGTCGATGGCGCTTACCCCCTTGCTCGTATTGGCTCTCGATCGCTTCCTGCCACCGGAGCAGACCTCGCTGGACGGCGTCGAGATTGCCTCCGGCCTGCATGGCAGCGCGTTGATGATCGGCTTTGGGCGTTTCGGACAGGTTGCCAGCCAGACATTGCTGGCGCGGGGCTGCAGCGTCTCGATCATCGAAGTCGATGTCGAACTGATCCGTGCCGCGTCGAATTTCGGCTTCAAAGTCTATTACGGTGACGGCACGCGGCGCGAGATCCTGCATGCTGCCGGCGCCGAGCGGGCGCAGGTGATCCTGGTCTGTGTCGATAATCGCGTGACTGCCGACAGGATCGTCGCCATGGCGCAGGCCGAATTCCCGCACGCGAAGCTGTTCGTGCGAGCCTATGATCGCGGCCACGCGATGGACCTGATCCGCAGCAATGTCGAATACCAGATTCGTGAGACCTTCGAATCCGCCATGCTTTTCGGCGCAGCCGCACTGCGCAGCATGGGACTGTCGGAGGAGGAGGTCGCTGAGATTGCCGAGGATGTGCGTCGTCGCGACGATGAACGGCTGGATCTCCAGGTCGCGAGCGATATTCATGCGGGCAACGATCTCCTCCACGGCAATACACCGATACCGACCCCGCTGACCGCACCTAAGGCGCCCGGCAAGATTCTGGGCTCCGCCCCGGATGATTATGGCGATGTCGGCGGCCCCTAGACTAGCCGGCCGTCAACTGTTCCCAGCCCGCCATCGCGCCGCGGACAACCGCGTCCAGTTGCTGGCGGGAAGCACCGTCGCGCGCCTGGATCGACATACCCTGCTGAACGGTGACGTAATAGCTCGCGAGGGCTTCGGCATCGATACCAGGCGGGATCTCGCCGGCGTCGATCGCAGCGCGCAACCGCCGGGCGATGGTCGCGACGCTTCCGGCGCGCATATCACGCAGTTTGGTCGCGGTCTCGTCGCTGACGCCAACGGCATTCACCGCCGAGAGCACGATCATGCAGCCGGGCGGGCGCCCCGGCCGCGTGAATACGGCGGCGCTTGCAGCCAGGAACGCCGAGACCGCCTCTCGGGCGGTTGGCGCTGCTGTCAACGGGCCGGCGATCTCATCGCTTTCACTCGCTTCGAAGAAGTCGATGGCTTCGCAATAGAGTTCCTCCTTGCTGCCGAAGGCGGCATAGAGGCTCGGCGAGCCAATGCCCATCGCTCCCGTCAGATCGCTGAGGGAGGTGGCCTGATAGCCCTTTGCCCAGAAAATCAGCATCGCCTTCTTCAGGGCGTMGGATCGATCGAAGGCGCGGGGGCGGCCGCGTTCCGTCATTGCCATTCCTTTTCTGTATCGATCGGTAGATAATTATCTTGACGGTGGGAGGCAAGCGCTCCATCTGTTTCTGCATCAATCATCACAGAAATGGAACTGCCTGATGTCACGCTTCACTGGAAAGAAGGCCCTGGTCACGGGCGGCAGCCGCGGCATCGGTGCCGCGATCGCCCTGCGATTGGCTCGCGAGGGCGCCGATGTGGCGATCACCTTTGAGCACTCCGCCGACAAGGCAGGCGAGGTGGTCCGCGCCATCGAGGCCCTTGGCCGCAAGGGATTCGCACTTGCTGCCGACAGCGCGGATCCGGTGGCGGTCAAGGGGGCGGTCGACAAGGCCGCGGCCTCGCTGGGCGGGCTCGACATTCTGGTCAACAACGCCGGCATCTGGCGTGGAGGAGCGGTTGCCGAGTGGAGTCTCGCCGATATCGACGCGACACTTGCCGTCAACGTTCGCGCTGTCGTGCTCGCCTCACAGGCGGCCGCGGCGCATCTCGGCGTCGGCGGACGCATCATCTCGACCGGGTCCTGCCTCGCAGATCGCGTGGTCGAAGAGGGTGCGACGCTCTACGCGATGAGCAAGGCGGCGCTGATCGGCTTCACCARGGGGCTCGCCCGCGACCTCGGCCCGCGCGGCATTACGGTCAATATCGTGCATCCCGGCTCAACCGACACAGACATGAATCCGGCGATCGGCCCGCAGGCCGATGAGCAGCGCGCCCGCATGGCGATCCCGCGCTACGGCAAGCCAGAGGATATCGCGGGGCTGGTGGCCTATCTGGCGAGCGAAGAAGCGCGTTTCGTCACCGGGGCGGGCTTTGCAATCGATGGGGGCGCCAACACCTGAAGATTGGCCTGGCGGCGGCTCAGTTCAGCATGCAGAAGCCGCCGACCACCACTTCGCTGCGGCACCAGATCCTTGGTTCCTCGGCGGTGCTGAGCCGCAGCATCGCTGGGGCCGCCGCGCTGGCCGTCGGGAAGGGAGGGCGCGACGGGGCGTCGCCCTTGGCCGCTTCCTGCTGTGAGGATCGGCCGACCCGCGGMGCGACCCCGACGGAGGTCCCGCTTCCTCCGCTGGAACTGGTCTGGGAGCTTCCATGCGACGAACGGCTTCCGCCGCGGAATTTCGCGGCTTCGGCACCCGCCGGCAGCAACAGGGCGGCAATGACGGCAGTCGTGAGAACCCGGATCATGCTGCACTCCCATGAGACGGGAACAGATTGCCGCTGCGGAACGGGAGGGCAAGAAAAGCCTCTCGCCAGGCTGAGCGAGGGGTTAATGCGCGCCTGAAAACCGGAGAGGCCGGTCAGTTTCCGGGCAGGACGATGATCGTCGGCTTGGGCGGCAGCATAGCCTTGCTGATCGTGATTTCGGCCTCGGCCCGGCGTTCGACGGGCCAGAGATCCTGGGAGCGCGCGAGGAAACGACTGAGGCTCGAGCCGCCGAAGAAATGCATCGGGATCATCACCTTGGCCTGCACCGATTTCAGCACCTCGATCATGCCTTCCTGATCGAGCGTATAGCTGCCATCGACCGGGAAGAGCACGACGTCGACGCGGCCGAGYGCGCGCAGATGGCCGGGTTCGAGCGGGTGGTGCAGATGCCCGAGATGGGCGATGCAGAGATCGCCGATCTCGAAGACGAACATCGAGTTGCCGTCGAAATCGGTCGATCCGGAATAGGAGCGGATATTGGTCGGCACATTGCGTACGCGCATGTCGCCGAGCGTGACGTCGTGCTTCGCGGCGCCCTTGCCGGCAGGGTCCCAGCCGGGCAGGACCTGCTTGATGGCGGGATCGGGATTGCGCGAATTGTGGGTCGAATGCGCCTTGTTCATCGTCGCGATATCCGGCGTTTCGCGCGGCCGGATGTAGTCGTTGTAGTCGGTGGCGGCCTTCACGCCGCCGGGCGTCTCGATCAGGAAGGTGGCGTGGCCGACGAAGGTCAGCCGGACCTCGTCCTTGGCGAGCGCCGCGCGCTGGATCGGCGGGCGGAGGCTTGCCATCTCCGGGCGGCAGCCGGGCTCGTCGGATTGGGCTTGCGCCGGCGCCAGGCACGCCAGCGTCGCGAGCAATCCGAAGACGGCTCGGCCTAGCGTCGTCGACAGTCTCATGAACTTCGCTCCCGCTGCGTTCCCGCAGCCAAGGTTTAGGCAAAATTCCGGGCTGCGAAAGCCAGGCTGTCAGTTTCGTGACTATCGTCCGATTGGGATGACCGGTTGCATATCAGGATCGGTTATGGCAAGAATCCGATATCGTTTTGCAACTGGTTTGGAATGATCGCCATGACGAGGCTGGTGGTTCGCGGGTTTTCGCTGTCGCTGGACGGTTACGGTGCCGGACCCAGCCAGGATGTCGACAATCCGCTCGGCGTGAACGGTGCGAAGCTGCATCGCTGGGCGTTCGGCACGCGCACTTTCCGAGAGATGTTCGGGCAAGAGGGCGGCGAAACCGGCGTCGATGACGATTTTGCCGCGCGCGGCTTTGCCAATATCGGCTCCTGGATCATGGGCCGGAACATGTTCGGGCCGATCCGGGGAGAATGGCCGGACGAGGCCTGGAAAGGCTGGTGGGGGGACAATCCGCCCTATCATGTTCCGGTCTTCGTACTGACCCATCATGCGCGCCCCCCGCTGGAGATGACGGGCGGCACGACATTTCACTTCGTCACCGATGGGCCGGAGGCGGCACTCCAACGCGCCAGTGAAGCCGCAGGTGGCAAGGACATCAGGCTCGGCGGTGGCGTTGCGACGATCCGGGACTATCTGCGCGCGGGGGCAGTCGACGAGATGCACCTCGCCGTCTCGCCGATCCTGCTCGGCACCGGCGAGAACCTCTTCATTGATCTCGACCTGCCCGCATTGGGCTATACCAGCACGCAGCACAGTGCGACGCCCGCCGCCACACATATTGTCGTGACCAGGCGAGCCTGATCAATCGCGGCGCGGAGCCTGCACCTCATAGCGGCGGCAGGCGCCGCTTCACCGGCTGGCTCTTCACGATGGCCGAACTGGTCTCCGCCTTGTCCGCGATCCGGTCGAGGATCTGGTCGAGCTGTTCGATGGAGCGCAGATGCAGCCGGCCGATGAAGCAGTCATCGCCGGTGACCTTGTCGCATTCCGAGAATTCCGGGATCTCCTCGATCAACTGCTGGACCGCGTGTAGTTTGCCGGGGAGGGGGCGGATCCGGACGATCGCCTGCAATTGGTAGCCGATCGCATGGGGATCGATGTCGACGGTGAAGGCGCGGATTACGCCGCGCTCTTCCAGCCGTCGAAGCCGCTCGGAGACGCTGGGCGAAGACAGATTCACCCGCTGAGCCAGCTCCTTCAGGGAGATGCGGGCATCCCCGGCTAGAATGTCGATGATGTTCCGGTCCAGCTCGTCGATCATATGGTTATCAGGTCTCCTGAGGTTTGACCCTTACAATATGAGGCATTCTCTCTGATTTGTCTCATGTAATCCATAGAACGCGGGATTCCGTCATCCTATCATCCGGCTTCATTTCTGGGTGGAGG
>NZ_JBFTLD010000041.1:0-34939 GCF_056396265.1 Allobosea sp. 05T422_2
AGCTTGTGCTCGCTCCCTCCGGCCATAAGGTCGTGGAGGCGGGTGATGGTTCCGAGGGCTTGGCCAAGGCGAAGGCAGAGCGTTTCGACCTCGTCATCACCGACCTGAACATGCCGGTGATGAACGGCCTGGAGATGATCCGGGGCCTGCGTGCGCTCCCGTCCTTTACGGGGGTGCCGATCGTCTTCCTCACGACCGAGTCCGATGACGGGGTCAAGCAGCAGGCGAAGGCCGCGGGCGCGACCGGCTGGATCACCAAGCCCTTCAAGCCGGAGCAACTGCTTGCGGTTGTCGCCAAGCTGGTGCGGACATGATGGAGCTCGATCCGACCGAAACATTCCGGCAGGAGGCCAGCGACCTGCTGGACAGTCTGGAGGCGGCGCTGCTCGATCTCGGTCAGACGCCCCAGGATAGCGATCTGATCGACGCGGCGTTCCGGGCGCTGCACACTATCAAGGGCTCGGGGGCGATGTTCGGCTTCGACCGGGTCGCGGCCTTCACCCATGATTTCGAAACCGCCTTCGACCTGATCCGCAAGGGCAAGATCTCGGCGGAGCGCGACATCATCACTGTCTCCCTGGCCGCCAAGGACTATATTCGCGCGCTGATCGACGATCCCGACTCGACCGATCCGATCATTGGTGAGGCGATCGTCGAAGAGCTCCAGGCCCTGATCGCCACGGGCGCGAGGGGAGGCACGGCGTCGCCCATCGGTGCTGCCCTCGACGAGCCTCCCGCGGTGGCCGCCGCAGACGGCGCAGGCTGGCTGATCGAAATCGCCTTCGAGCCGGATATCCTGCGCAACGGGACCAATCCGATGGTCCTGCTCGACGACCTCCGCGCGCTTGGCTCATGCAGGATGAGTGCGCATCTCGACGGCGTGCCGGAACTCGGAGCGCTCGATCCGGAGACATGCATGATCGCATGGACGGTCGAGCTTGAGGGGGGCTGTACGCGCGAGGACATCGAGGATGTCTTCATGTTCGTCCGCGATGAGATGAAGCTTGCGATCACGCCGCTCGGCTTGGCGGGATCGGCGGATGCGAAGCGTCCCGCGAGCGCGGAGATCGACGCAGTGGCTGCGGCGGCGCCCGCTGTCCCTGCCGTTGCGAAAGAGTTGCAGCCCGCCCTGACGGAGCGTGCCACTGGCGAGCGGAGCGAGGGCGCCCGTCGCGGTGAGGACAAGACCTCGACCGTCCGCGTCCAGGCCGAGCGCCTGGACGAGTTGATGGATCGCGTGGGCGAACTCGTCATTGCGCAGGCGCGGCTCAGCCAGCTCGCGCATTCCGGAACGGATCTCGCGATCAAATCGATAGCCGAGGAAATCGAGCGCCTGGCGTCCGGCTTGCGCGATTCGACCATGGGGGTGCGCATGGTGCCGATGGGCTCGCTCTTCGGCCGCTTCCGTCGCCTTGTCCACGACCTCTCGCGCGATCTCGGCAAGCCCGTCGATTTCGTGACGGTCGGCGAGGATACCGAGCTCGACAAGACCATGATCGAGCGTCTTGCCGATCCCTTGGTCCACCTCATCCGCAACGCGATCGACCACGGCATCGAAGCGCCTGCGGCTCGCGCCGGCACCACCAAGTCGCCGACGGGGCGGATCGAACTCGCCGCGCGCTATGTCGGGGCGCAGGTGCTCGTCACGGTGCAGGATGACGGCGCCGGGCTCGACGCGGCCCGCATCCGCGCCAAGGCCGAAGAACAGGGATTGATCGCGGCCGGGACGCCCCTGAGCGAACACGAGATCCATCAGTTCCTGTTCCATCCCGGCTTCTCCACTGCCCGGACGATCTCCGCGCTGTCGGGGCGCGGCGTCGGCATGGATGTGGTCAAACGCACGATCGAGGCCATGCGGGGCACGATCGATCTCGCCACCGTGCCTGGCTATGGCAGCACGGTGACGCTGCGGCTGCCGCTGACGCTCGCCATCATCGAGGGCCTGCTGATCCGCGTCGGCGAGGGGCGCTACATCATTCCGCTCTCGGCGGTGGAGGAATGCGTCGAACTGACCGCGGCCGAGGACGCTCGGGCGCGCGGACGCAACTTCCTGAACGTGCGCGGCGACCTGGTGCCCTTCCTGCGGCTGCGCGATCTCTTCGAGGCCGACGGCGAGGCCGACCCGCATCAGAAGGTCATCATCACCACGATGGGGGATACGCGCGTCGGCCTGGTCGTCGACCAGATCATCGGCAGCCACCAGACGGTGATCAAGTCGCTGTCCAAGCTTCACTCCGATGTCACGATGTTCTCGGGCGCCACCATCCTTGGCGATGGTTCCGCTGCCCTCATTCTCGACGTCGCCCAACTTGTTTCGCTCGGCCAGAGCCGCGCCGAGACCGAAAAGACACCGGAGGCGGCGTGATGCAGATTCAGACGCAAGGCGGCGCCGGCCACGGCCCTCACACGGCAGCGGAGACGCGGCTTCAGGTCCTGATGATCGGGCTCGGCAGCGAGATCTTCGCGATCGAGGCCGACATGGTACGCGAGATCATCGACCCGGTTCCCGTCACCCGGGTTGCGGGCGCGCGCGCCTTTCTGCCGGCTCTCATCAATGTGCGCGGCAATGTCATCCCCTTGGCGGATCTGCGCCTGCGCTTCGGCATGGCGCGACGAACCGACACCGCCGACACCCGCATCGTTGTCGTGGAGATCGAGATCGACGGTGATCCCGTTGCGCTCGGGATCATGGCCGACAAGGTCTACGAGGTCACGGAGATTTCAACCGCCCAGATCCAGCAGACACCGCGTCTGGGAATGCACTGGCGGCCGGAATTCATCCGGTTCATCACCAAATGGAACGACGAATTCGTCATCGTTCCCGATCTCGAGAAAATTCTGAGCTGAAGCGCTACCCATCCAGCGCAAGACACCCTTCACGTTGCTTATCGGGGACTGACTATGAGATTGACGATCAAGACTAAACTGGCCGGTGCCTTCGGCATGGTCATTGCCCTGTCCATGGTGGCAGGCGGACTTTCCTATCAGAGGCTGTCCGACATGTCCGAGACGCAGGACGTGCTGATCAATTGGACCAACCGGCTGGACCAGATCAGCGACGTTCGCAGCATGATGAACAGGTCGGTTCGCTCGGAAAAGAATGCCGTCATGGCGGCAACCGACAAGGAAACGCTCGCTCATGCGGCGAGTGCCGTCCAGAACCGCCTCGACGCCGTGAAGCTGAAGGAGCGGATCCAGGCTCAGGCCAGCGACGACGGCAAGCGCCGCTGGGAGGCTCTGACGCCGAAGATCAATCGCTTCTTCGCGGCGCAGGACGAGGTCATCCGCAACGCCAAGCTGAACTCGAACAATCGTGCTGCGGAACTCTGGATCAGCGAGATGACGCCGCTCATCCAGGGCGTGACGGTCGCCTCGACGGCGCTCCTGAGCGAGCTCGCCAAACCGTCCGCTTCGCCCGAGGCGCTGCGGCTGGCTCTCGATTTCCAGTCGGTGCGGCTGGAATGGCTGCGCTTGACGCGGTCGATCGGGCAGCTGTTCGGCGCGACGACCGTTGCCGATGTCGAGAAGCTGCAAAAATCTGCCGAAGTGCAGGCTCGCGACGTTCGCGCTGCGCTCGCCAAGACTGCGGCCCCCATCGCGGAGCAGGGAGTGTCGCCGGCAAACATGCTTGCCGCCTTCGACAAGGGTATCGATTCGGCGCTTCGGATCGCAGCCGTCGCGGGCGAGGCGGGAAACATCAAGGCCAGCACGATCTCGATGGGCGAAGGCAGCGAAGCCGTCACCGAGATGATGGCGGGGCTCGATGAGTATACCGACTTCATCAAGCAGTCCGCCGCGGCGGCGGCCAAGGAAGCAAGCGAACAGGCGGCCTTCGCCAAGACGCTGCTCATCGGCATCATTCTGGGCTCGCTGCTGATCGCCATCATCGCCGCCACCTGGATCGCCCTTGCGATCAGCCGCGGCCTGTCGAGCGCGGTCGGTCTCGCCAATGCGGTTGCGATCGGCGACCTCGGACAGTCGATCTCGGTGAAGAGCAAGGATGAGATCGGCGATCTCGTCACCGCGCTGAACACGATGACGGCAAATCTCAACGACACGGCCGCTGTCGCCAACGCGATCTCCAATGGTGACCTCAYGGTCGAGGCCAAGAGGCTGTCGGAGAAGGACACGCTCGGCATCGCTCTCGAGAACATGGTCGAGAAGCTGCGTGATGTCGTCGGGCAGGTGACGAGTGCTGCCGAGAACATGTCTTCGGGCAGCCAGGAACTGTCGGCCAGCGCCGAACAGCTCTCGCAAGGCTCGACCGAGCAGGCCTCTTCGACCGAGGAAGCCTCCTCATCGATGGAGGAGATGGCGGCCAATGTGAAGCAGAACGCCGAGAATGCCAGCCAGACGGAGAAGATGGCCTCGCAGTCGGCGAAGGATGCCGAAGCGAGCGGCGTTGCCGTCGGCAAGGCGGTCGACGCGATGCAGACCATTGCCGCCAAGATCAACATCGTCCAGGAGATCGCCCGTCAGACCGATCTGCTGGCGCTGAACGCGGCGGTCGAGGCAGCCCGTGCCGGCGAGCATGGCAAGGGCTTCGCGGTGGTCGCCTCGGAAGTGCGCAAGCTCGCCGAGCGCAGCCAGGCGGCTGCGGCGGAAATCGGGACGCTGTCGGCCGATACGGTCAAGGTCGCGCAGGAAGCCGGCTCCATGCTGGCCAGGCTGGTGCCTGATATCAAGAAGACCGCCGAGCTGGTCGAGGAGATCACCTCCGCCAGCCGCGAGCAGGATGTCGGCGCTGCCCAGATCAATCAGGCGATCCAGCAGCTCGACAAGGTGACGCAGCAGAACGCAGCCGCCTCCGAACAGGTCTCCGCGACCTCCGAGGAGCTCTCGGCTCAGGCCGAGACGCTGCAGGCCACGATCGCCTTCTTCCGGCTCGATGAAGGCAGCACGCGCAAGAACAGTCAGCGCCCGGTTGGTGTCGACAGGGCGGTCACCCAGCTGCGCGGCAAGGCCACGGCCATGGCGACGGCGATCCAGCCGAAGAAGGCGCCTGTCTCCGGGTTGCGCCCGGCCAAGAAGGTCGTCAATGGCGGCTTCGCCTTTGACATAGATGGCGGCGAGGATCAGCACGACGCCGCGTTCCACCGCGCCTGAGCGGATACCGGCCCCGCCCAGGAGGCGGGGCCGGTCCTGCTGCCCTCCAATCCGCCTGGTTCCCTAGCCGCATCGCGAGTCTTCCATGGCCGACACCGCCCAATACCTGACCCTTGGCATCGATCAGGAGCTCTTCGGTATCGATATCCGCAATGTCCGCGAGATTCTCGACATGCGCCCGATATCGAAGCTGCCACATGCGCCGGCCTTCCTGCTCGGCATGATCGATGTCCGCGGCGCCGGCTACCCGATCGTCGATCTGCGGACCAAGCTCGGGCTGCCGCGCACGGAGCCGACCGACGCGACGCGCATCATCATTCTGGATGTGCCGGTCAAGGGCCGGACGCTGGGCGTCGGCTTCGTCGCCGATCGGGTCTTCGAGGTCACGGGTCTCGACGCCGACCAGACCGAAGCCGCTCCCGATGTCGGCGGTCGCTGGCAGTCGAACTACATCGCCGGGATCGGGCGCAAGGGTGAAGCCTTCATCGTCGTCTTCGATCTCGAGCGCCTGATGGAAGCCGACGGCCTCCCCCTGACCGATCTCGCCGCCGGTAAGGCAGCCTGAGACCGATGGGGCCAACGATGTCGCATTCCTCGGACTATCTGGCTGACAAGCATTTCTCGGCCATCGCCGCGATCATCGAGAGCCGCGTTGGCATCAAGTTGCCGCCGACGAAGCGCACCATGGTCGAGGGGAGGCTGCGCAAGCGCGCCCGCGCGCTTGGCCTGGCGGGGGTGTCCGGCTACGGCGCCCATCTGTTCGAGCGCGGCGGACTCGACGACKAGCTTGTTCACCTGATCGATTGCGTGACCACCAACAAGACCGATTTCTTTCGCGAGCCGAGCCATTTCGAGTTTTTGCGCAATGTCGCCGTGCCGCAGCTGCTGCGGCGGCATGGCTCGCTTCCGGCTGGCCTGAAGGTCTGGAGCGCTGCCTGCTCGACAGGGGCGGAAGCCTATACGGTTGCGATGGTGCTGCAGGACCTGGTGAATGCCGCCAGACCGATCCGCTTCTCGATCCTGGGTACCGACATCTCGACGGAGGTCCTGCGCGAGGCGAGAGCGGCCATCTATCCGCGCCCCTTCGTCGCTCCGGTGCCGCTGGCCCTGCAGCAGCGCTATCTCATGAGATCGAAGGATCCGCGGCAGGACGTCGTCAGGGTCACGCCGGAGCTGCGCCGAAAGGTCCATTTCGAGCGCCTGAACCTGATGGATGAGAGCTATCCATTCGACCGGGACGTCGACGTCATTTTCTGCCGCAACGTGCTGATCTATTTCGACGGGCCGACTCAGAGGGCCGTCATCGAACGCCTCGTGTCGCATCTGCGCCCCGGCGGCTACCTGATGCTTGGCCATTCCGAATCGATGGCGGGCAGTGGCATTGCCGGACTGCAGCAGGTCGTCCCGACCGTCTATCAGGCCGATCCCGCCGCGCCCAGGATGTCAGCAGCATGACCCGCCCACCGATCCGCGTGCTCATCGTCGACGATTCCGCCTCGGTGCGCCAGGTCCTMAGTTCGATCCTGAACGACGATCCGGGCATCGAGGTGATGGGAACGGCGGCCGATGCCTTTGCCGCCGTGCGCCGCCTGCAGAACGAATTGCCCGATGTCATGATCCTCGACATCGAGATGCCGGGCATGGACGGGCTCACCTTCCTGCGCAAGATCATGGCGCAGCGGCCGATCCCGGTGATCATCTGCTCGACCTTGACCGAGGCGGGATCGCGGGCGCTGTTCGATGCGCTCGAAGCCGGCGCGGTCGACGTGCTGCCAAAGCCGCGTATCGACACGCGCAACGCCCTGATCGAGACGGCTGACCGGCTCAGGCACTCCGTCAGGGCGGCCGCGCAGGCGCGGCTGCGCCCCAGGCAGGCCCGCCTGCCCGTCGAGAAGAAGCTGACTGCGGATGTCATCATGCCGCCACCGGTCCCGGGACGTGTCCGTAGCGAGACGGATCGCATCGTCTGCATCGGGATTTCGACCGGGGGGACCGAGACCCTGCGGGAGGTTCTCACCGCCCTGCCGGTCACATGCCCCGGCATTGCGGTGGTGCAGCACATGCCCGAAAAGTTCACCGCCGCCTTTGCCCGGCGGCTGAACGGCATTTGCGCGGTCGAGGTCAAGGAGGCCGAGGATGGCGACGAGCTTCGCGCCGGCCGCGTCCTGATTGCGCCGGGAAATCGTCACATGCTCCTGCAGCGCTCCGGCACGCAGTATCGCGTCGCCATCAAGGACGGCCCGCATGTCTCGCGTCACCGCCCGTCCGTCGATGTGCTGTTCCGCTCGGCGGCCCAGTATGCCGGTGCCAACGCACTCGGCCTGATCATGACCGGCATGGGCGACGACGGTGCCCGCGGGCTGCTCGAAATGCGCAAGGCCGGCGCGCACACGCTCGCGCAGGACGAGGAGAGTTGCGTCGTCTTCGGCATGCCGAAGGAAGCCATCGAGCTTGGCGCAGCCCAGCGCGTGGTCGGCCTTGCGCGGGTCCCGCAGGAAATCATGGCCTGGCCGCATCTCKGGCGCGGCGGGGCAGGCGAGATCGCCCAAACCGCCTGAGGGCTGAATCGCAATGCGTTGGGGGCAGAATGTTCCGGAATAACGAAGGACTACCGAGGTTGATCCAGTCGCTCGATGCGAATGCGCGCGCGATCGATGTGACCTTCGCCACGGCCGGGCAGCAGCTTGGCGAGGGCCTGACGCTGTTCCAGGCACTGAACGAGCAGCTCGCGGCCTTGTCGAGCGAACTCGCAGGCAGCGAGATCGAACAGGCCCGTACGGCGCTGCATCGTCTCGCCGGCGAGCTGCGCACGCTGAACGACGACCTTTCCGCCGAAACCAGCGCGCTTCAGGATCTGTCGATTCACAGCCACAACGCCTCTCAGGCCCTGGAACGGCTGCTCGAGCATATGCGGCTCATCACCATCCTCGCACGCAGCGCGCGGATCGAGGCGATCTCCATTCCGATGGTCGGGAGCGATTTCGGCGACTTCGCCGGCGAGATCGGCACGCTGACTACGCAGGCCCAACGCACGATCGAGCGCTGCGCGCGCGACCAGGCGCAGCTCTGCAGCCTTCTTGATTCCGCACTGACGGCGCAGCGCGAATTCGAAGGACGCTATGGCAGATCCCTGGCAGCCCTGGCGGGCAAGCTCGGCCAGACGCTGGCGGAGGTCATCGAGCGCCAGAGCCGCAGCGTCGCGCTGACGGAAGAGGCTGCCGCGATCTCGGGCCGCATCACATTGGCGACCGGAGGCGCCATCATCGCTCTCCAGTCCGGTGACAGTATGCGCCAGAGGCTGGAGCATGCCATTTCCGGGCTGCGCCTGGGTGAGGCGCCGGGAGCGGTCGGCGACGAGGACGGCGAGACACGCGCCGCCTGTGTCAACGTGCTGCTCCGGCTTCAGTCGGCGCAGCTTGAAGCAGCGTCAGGAGCGCTCGGTCCCGATGTCGAAGAGATCAACAGCGCGCTGATCCTGCTCGACCGCGAGACCACGCAGCTGATCGATCTCGTCAGGTCGCTCTATCGCGGCGGCAATGGCGGGGCCGCATCCTTCCTGGTGGAGCTGGAGGCTGACCTCGCCGAGGCCTCAGTGCTGCTGGGCCGATGCGACATCGCCCGTGCGGGCGTCGATCGCGTCACCGAAGCGGTGGCGAGCGTTCTCGACACCTGCCAGGGCACGGTCGAGGCGCTTGCTGCGACCGCTGCGAATATCGTCCTGATCGGCATGAATGCAGGGCTGCGCGCGGCTCGTATCGGCACCGGTGGGCGCAGTCTCGTGGTGATTGCGCAGGAGTTGAAGTTCGCGGCCGATCAAGTGTCGACCGATTCGCGCAAGCTGACTCCAGCCTTCACGCAGATGCAGGCCGCCTCATCGGTGCTCAAATGCGAGGGGAGGCTCGACGCTGCCTATTTCGCCTCGCGCGACCTGACGATGCGCAGCTCGCTCGCAACCATGCGCCATAGCGGCGACCGGCTCGGTGCGAGCCTGGACGAGCTGCTGCGGGAGGGAGAACGGTTCGGCGCCGTGATCGAGCAGGCCGGATTGTCCTTCTCGAGCACCGGAGCCATGCGTGATCTCATCACGGGGGCGGCGCATGAACTGCTGCGCGCTGCCGGCGCACAACTGCCGGAGACGCATCTGCGCGCGCGGGTCGGGGATTTCATCGAGCAGGAAATCTGGCCGAACTACACCATGGCGGCGGAACGCCAGATCCATACCGCCGTGCTCGAGGCTTGCGGAGTAGTGACCGGGGCGCGTGCGCCGGTCGCCGTGCCTGCAGAAGCGGATGTCGATGAATTCCTGTTCTGAGCCTGTGCGATCCGGCGCCCCCTGGCGCCATTCAGGCGGGGGGCGTCGGCATTAAGTGCAGGTTTACTGACTTTGTTCTTTTCGCTCAAAAGTTGAGCGTTGACCGGAGCCCTTCACGATTATTGGGCTCCCGCCCGCCTAACAAGACAGCCGCTTACCTTGGAGAAACGTGGCATGCGTCTGGGCGGTTGGGGATTTGTTAAACGGGGCATCGCGGCCGCGCTGGCCGGCCTGATGGCCGGCCTGATGGCCGGGGTGATGCCGGTTCAGGCCTGCACGAATATACTTCTGATGGCGGCGGATGGAACGCCGGTCTATGGCCGCACGCTGGAATACGCGATCGAGACCCAGTCCGATGTCGTCGTCGTGCCGCGCAACTACGAGTTCGTCGGGACGCGCCCGAGCAATGTGCCCGGCATCAAATGGACGGCGCGTTATGCCTTTGTCGGCGTCATGAGCTTCGGCCAGCCCTTCGTCTCGGACGGCATGAACGAGAAGGGGCTCGCCGGTGGCGCGCTCTATTTCCCCGATTTCGCCAGCTATACGCCGCCTGAGAAGGCCGATGGGCGCACCGCGCTGGCACCGTGGGAGTTCCTGAGCTGGGTGCTGTCGAATTTCTCGACCGTTGCCGAGGTGAAGGCGGCGCTCGACAAGACTGCGATCATCGATCTGCCTGCGCCGATCGTGAACTTCACCTTGCCCTTCCATTTTCCGATCCATGATGCGACCGGCGCCTCGATCGTCATCGAGCCGATCGACGGGAAGCTGAAGGTCTATGACAACCCGATGGGCGTCCTGACCAATTCGCCGCCCTTCGACTGGCACCTCAACAACATCCGAAACTATGTGAAGATGTCGCCGGTCTCGGCCGACCCATTGAAGATMGGTGGGAAGACGTTTGCGCCGTTCGGTCAGGGCTCCGGCTTGCTCGGCATCCCGGGCGACCCGACGCCGCCCTCGCGCTTCATTCGTGCGCTCGGCTATGCCGCGTCGGCGAAGCAGCTTGCCGATGGTCCGCAGACCGTGCGCCTTGTCGAGCACATCATGAACAATTTCGATATCCCGATCGGCTTCATCGACTCGGCTGCGAAGGGCGGTGAGCTCGAATACACCCAGTGGACCTCGGTCGCCGACCTGCGGGCCAAGAAATACTACATCAAGGGCTACAAGGATCAGGTCCTGCGTGCGGTCGATCTGAACAGCTTCGATCTGGATGCGAAGGCCCTGCGGGTTGCGCCGTTCAAGATCAACCTGACGCCGCCGGCGCTCGAATTCGCCAAGTAGCAGGCGGGAACGAGCAGGCAGGAAAGTTCGGACCTTCGGCCCGCTGCATAAGCCGGCGGCCCGAAGGGGGAGGCCTGCAAGCTGAAACTCTGAACGGCCGCGCTGGCAAGACCGGCGCGGCCGTTCGTCTATTGGCTATCGAGACGCGGTGAGGGGGAGTGACACCGTGAGCAGACCCACCGTCCCGCGCGCCCTGTTCTCCACGCTGAACTCGCGCAGCACCTTGATGCGCGCCGAGATCGGCGTTTTGCCGATCTCGAAATTATACGCGATCGTTCCACCCAGGGCCGTGGTCCGTCCCTTGTAGGCGCCGAGTTGGGCGCCGGCGCCGCTGTCACCCGTAACCTGCTGATAGTGGTAGCCGATGATGCCGGCCGAAATCGCGCTGGTGATAGCCTTCGACGCGGCCCATTCGACGTGAAACTCGGTACCTGTCCGGTAGTCCGTCGCGTGATTGGTGCCGTTGAAGGTCACGCCGACCGCTGTGGAGAGGTCAATGCCCGTTTCCGGATCGAACCAGGTCAGGGCGCCGGAGAGATCGCTCGCCCAGCGATGAAAGGCGAGGTTGGCGAGCTGCCCATTGCGATAGTCGCCGACTGGCACATTGACGAGCGCCGTCGTGCTCCAGTGGAACTTGCCGGAATGCCATCCCAATGTGGCGGACAGGACGGGGTCGCCGACGATGGTCGCCTTGTCGCGGAGCGAGCGTCCGACGACCGTGTTCGTGCGCGGCGAATCGAGTTCGACGCCTGCCGAGACCGCGACACGCCCGACGGGCAGGACGGCGCCCACCGCCAGATTGCCGCCAAAGGCCTGCCACGGCGTCACCCAGGTGCCATTCAGGAAGTCGGCACGCGCCTGACTGCGCACATTCGCGATGACCCTGCCGCCCGTCGGAAGCGATTTCCGCGCATCGAGCTTGGCGTCGTAGGAATAGGTGTCGCTTTCGAAATAGAATCCGGGCGGAGGCAGATATCCCGCCATCGGCCCGCGACCGCCGAGGAGATAGAAACCGGTGCCATTCTCTGCCGCCTGTGCCGCATGGGGCGCCAGGCTCCAGCAGGCTGCCACACCGGCCGCGACAAGCGCGCGCGCCGTCCTCAACCCAAGCGCTGTGCGCTTGGCTTCCCCTCGAAGCATAGTCCCGTCGCCCCTCAACATGCGGCAATGCCGCTCGTCAGCCGAATCAATGACGCGACGTTAGGGCGTTTCCCGTCGTGATGGATATGCGGGGCACGATCTCTCGACGGGTTTTGCTCCGCTTACGGCGCCGTGAGGAGATGAAGGGCTGCAGAGCGTAGACGAAGCGTGCTCCGGCCATGACAGTCTCATCGTCGGACGGCGCTGTGCCCCTGATCCGCGGTTGCACCGGGACGTTGGCGGCGTTGGCGATGGTCTCGAAATGGATGCTGATGGCAGCGTCACGGTGCAGCCGCGCGCGACCTTGAAGAGGTCGGCGGGCGCCCGGATCATCATGTCGTCATACCCCCTCTTGGTAGCGAGGGGGGGTGGTCTTGCAATCGACCTTTGTAGAGCCGCCTGCTGAAGGCAGTCGGCCACAAGTCTTTACAAAACCAAACTCTTCGGCGCCGAAGCGATAAAGAGTGGTGCCCAGGAGAGGACTCGAACCTCCACGCCCTTGCGAGCGCCAGCACCTGAAGCTGGTGCGTCTACCAATTCCGCCACCTGGGCAACGGCGGTTCGTTTACGGGGGCGGATGGAGGCTGTCAACGTCCTTGGCGCGTGCTTGCACCCCTGAGTTTCCTTACGCGCCAGAAGCCTGCCGCTGAGCCATTTCTACACCGGTCGGATGCCACGGCGTCAAGAGGCGGCTGAGGAGTCTTGGGGCTATCCCGGACGAGCAGGTTTACGCCGCGTTCCACGGCCACAAGCTTCGCTGTCGAAAGCCAAAACGCCCTGCTACATAAGGCGACTTGAGTTAGCCCCCAGGAACAGCCACGAGACTGTGCGATGCCCACGATGCATGTCTTACCGCTAGCGCTGGTTATGGCGACCAGCCTGCTTGCTATTGTGGGCAGCGCGAGCGCCCAGTCCCGCGAAAACCTGCTTTGCACCGTCACGAAGAAGTCAGACTCGGAGCGAGACTACCTTCCCGAGTATATAGCGAAGCTTCGCTTTGCGGTTCGCCTTCGGCAAGCGGGCGACAAGGTGATCGTGGAACGCTGCTCCTTCTCGGCGTCACAAAACCGAGTCACGTGCGATCCCTATGTGGTTGACCAGATCGCTTACGATCCCACAGCCGGGATAACGAAATACTACCTATTCAGGTCACATTTCGATCTTCAGGTATTCAGCAGCCTCGCTTTTGTTGAGAACAATGGGCGTGGCAGCGTTGCTTGGGGTCAGTGCACCGTTGATCGCTAGGCTATTTCCCACAGCCTCACAATGATTGCCGTGCCTACTTCGGATCGGATGGAAACGAGATGTTCAAGGCTCTGCTGAGGATTGCTGGCTGGGTGCTTGTAGGTCTCGTGGGTACCGTAGCCGTCTTCTCCGCGATGTTCCTTTACGTGGGCTACCAGGTCCCCGTAAAACTCTACGGCGGCGGAGTTGATATCAAGGAATGGGATAGCGGGCTCGTTATTGCCTTGGGGACCTGGGTAATCGAGGGTGATCGGCAGGCAGCGCCTCTTCAGCACACAGTCTTGACGTGCCAGCGGGATGCGAAGGAGTGCAAATCCTCAACTGCCGAAATTTCGTATGGAGGCTTTCTAGCTGTAGACAGCGATCGGTATGAGATTATCAGGTGGACGGACGACACAATCGACTTCGCCAGCTCTGCTCTGTGTGTGAACTACACCTATAATATTAATCGCATCTCAGCCCGTGTTGTCGCAACTCGAACACCGAAAAAGGACGGCCCTGCGCTGTGCGGCGGTCTCGGGAGGGGTACGTTTCAACTGTCACTCAAGGATGGGTACCTCGTGGAGTCGGCTCTTAAGAACGAAGCTTGGGCGCGAGCTGAACCCTTTGCTTGGGCTACCCTAGGTGCTCTCTGGTTGTTTATTCTGACCCGCATCTTGCGACGCCGGACGACGGTGGCCGTCAGGGCCGGGTAGCTCGTAACAGGACGCGAGGGCTCATGGGCCATCCCCTGTTTCCTGAGATGCTCGCAGGCCCATACAACACGGGGTGGGCTCAAGAGTTTCCGAGATGTATCGGTCTGTTAGGGTCCTCTAGCCGGCCTTCAAAACGCCTGCGCTTGGGGTCTCGCTGCATCGATGAGAGCAAAAGCCGCATCAGCAGCCTCAGGAGTCACCGGGGGCCGTGGTTCCGTGCTCAGGGTGTAGTGGCCTCGCGAGTTCAATGGCCCTCAGTGTGGCGCCCTGGAGAGCCACCAAGCCGTTGGTGTGAGGGGTGGACAACAGCACCAACTGCTACAGCTGGATGTTCTTCGCGTCTTTGAGGTCCTCATCGTCCCGGCGTTTGGAGAAAGCGATCTGCTGTCTTCGCGATGCCTCACTAGCTATCTCTAATAAAGCAGCCATCCAATCGCCCACAATCAAACGCTTAACTCGCCAGAAATGCCATTCGGTTATATCGTGCCGAGTCTCTTCATGGATATCTAAACTCATAACTTCGTTTCCGTTGAAATTTAGGTCGACACTACCAAAGCTGCCGTGACTATCTGGCGCGTAGCTGCGGCCATTATTATTAAGGGTTATTCTCCACCTATGACCTAAGCTTGTAAATTCTGTGACGGTTGTCGACTCGCCACGGCCATCAACACTCTTGACCTCTTGCGCGCTAATATCGGTAGCGGGAACATAAGCGCTGCCATGAAAGTCGTCCCGCTTCGACCAGGAAGGCCAATGCTTTATGTGAGAAAGCAGGGTGGGAGCCAAGGCTGCCCCAACGCCCGATTGCCGAACGATTTTAAGAGCTTGCTCTAATAGCTTGCGGGCTTCTTCAAGCTCCACGTCAGGTTGACCGTAGAGGCGGTCATTTATGCTTGCCTGAAAGTCCTGCAGTGCCTTTATCAGTGCGTCAGCTGGTGACAACGCCGTTAAGGGCTTTTCCGGCAACGGCTCGGCGGAAACCAAAGGTCTACGGCGCTTCCAGAACATTACCGCCTCCTCAGCTATGGGCGACCCCAGCGCTCGATTCATCGTCAATTTTATGGCCCTATGCCAGCCATTGGGTCCCCAGATTCATTGAAACTGGACGTCAAGGCCTAACAACACCACGAGGCCTTTAGCCTCTTTTTTGGAAGCCCCAATGTTTCGTTGACGTCTCGAATTGCTCGCTGGAGGGACCCAACCCTGGGGGGCCTCGCGCGGCCCAGCGGGGACGAGGAGACGTCACCACCTGAGCCTGGTGCATGACCGGCGCACTTGTTACGTGCGGGCGTCCTCATGTACCTCAGACACATTGGCCATTCGATCCTTGCCCCCCCCAACGGCCTTCGCAATGATACGCAAACGCCTGCAGAAGCCCATGCGGGCAACCCTTATTTGGGTTAGCTGCAATCCATGGGGACGCGAGGGATGTTCAGCTAGAAAACCTTCAGAGACTAACGCTGCGGCCCCGGCAACTGTCGGACAAGACTACGCCGCATATCAAGGTTCAGCCGCGTATGATTGGCTTMCAATAGGATTTCAAGAATTCATTGCAAGTCATGTCGGCTAGATCGACTGAGGTGACGACGCTCTTGTCCGGTCCCATGGAATTCACTATGTCCTTCTCAATTACTCTCTTGTTTGGCGCTGACAGGCCATAACTTGTGCCAAAAATAACTTTATCATCGGCCTCATCTACCGTGAGTAATTTTAGATTCATGTCGCCAAATGAGAATCCTAGATAAACAACAACCTGAGCCTCTGAGATGAGTTGGCGCATTCTATTGAGCATACGATCATCATCGGTTCGTTCAGTGAATGTCCTGATTTGACCCGCTATCTCAGGTAATTCGCGTGGCTGAACCTTTTTCCCGAAGGCGACCGCGCCACGCGGCTCTTGCCAAGGTAGCCTGCCAACCTGTCCATACGGATGTTCGACCCTGAGGCTCCGGGTTAATACCTCCGCGTCGTGCAGTGCAATTCTGTAGTAATTTGCTAACGCATGGGCAATGTAATGCTCGATACAGCGGTCGTAATTGAATGTGATGAACGACACGTTTGAGAATATTTGCGACAAATCAGAACGCTGAACTCCCTCGTGAAGCATCTGGAAAAACGTATTGTACCACGTGTCTTCTGAGCGGCTGAGATTAAGAATGTCATCGCGATCACGGTCGGGGGCAAGAAGACTCTTACTTTCGGCCTCCAATATGCTCCTTGCGATCCCGATCTTCCCCATCCAAACGACAAGTTCATCCGTAGCATGTGAATGCAAGTAGTTGTCGATTGAGATGGCCTGCCCCATCGCGCTGGCGATTGCGCGCCCCGCATGATGGTGTGGGTTGGGATCGCGATCACCGGCTTGCTGGAGTTTAAACCGTATGGCCTCAACTATCTCCCTATCTCCCTTGGTGAGGCTGTAGCCATCCTTGAAGCGAATATCGAGCTTGCGAGCAATGAGGCCTGTGAGCTGTGCTCCCATAGGAAAATCAACTTCTCGGCTGGCCCCGGCTCCAACAATAAAGACTGTCTTCCGTTCAAACATCGCCCGCCCTCACAGCCAAATTCTTCCCCATTTGTCTCGATTCGGGGTTGGAAGCGAATCAACCGGCTCAAAAGGTCCGTTAGTTCCTCTCGGGCAGCCTTCGAATGCCGCATGAGGGCCTAGGCTTCCTCTGAGCGATCAAGGCTGACTAGCGCGGTGGTTCCGTCACTCAGTGGGTAGTGGGCCTTGAGGAAATCAATTCCTGCCTGCATGGCTCATTGAGATTTCTAATAGATCGGGGGGTCAAAGGGCCATGAGTATCTTCAGGACCCCGAGCACTCTCTACTGTCTCATAAGGTCAGCGATTGGAGTCCCGCTGCATCGAGGAGAGCAGAGACTTCCTCAGCTGCCTCAGGACGCGGCGCGTGCCAACTATGGGCTCCCAGAATTCTTTGAAACTGCACAGCAAGGCCTAACAACACCACGAGGCCTTTAGCCCCTTTTTTGAAGCCGCTGTATTTCGTTGGGGGATCAAATAGGCCTCTGGAGGGACCCAAAAGGGGACCCTAGGTCCTCGTGCGGCCAAGCGGGAGCTGTMGGTCGGCCGTGGCTGACGCGAGCCTGGGACAAGGGCAATGCTTGATGGGGAGCATCCGGCCTTGGGTTGCTCAGGGGCATTGGGACATTAGGCTTCGGCCTTCTCCAGTACCCGAGAGACACCGGCAGGGGTCCATGTGGCAAGCCCCCGCGCCGTGGGGACGCTACGAGCCGTCAGCTCCCGAGCGATTGCTCCGAGCGATGAGATGCCCAAGGCCTTTAGCTCCTCAATAATGGGGAGGATGTGAGAAGCCCTGTCCTTGGCCTTAGCACTCCTGGCAGCCGCAGAGKTCTTGCGGGCCTCATGKTCGATCACAGCGCCTCGATTACCACCTAGCTTCGTTCCACGAGCCTTAGCCGCGGCAAGCGCAGCCTTGGTCCGCTGTGAGATCATGGAAGCTTCGTGCTCGGCTACAGCCGCAAGGATGTGGATCGTGAGTCGGTTGGCCTGGGGGAAGTCCACAGCGACAAACTCAACGCCGCTTTCCATGAGGTTGCTGACGAAGGCGACGTTGCGGGCCAGACGGTCCAGCTTGGCGATGATCAGCTTAGCCCCATAGAGCTTTGCGGCACTGATGGCCTTTTGAAGCTCGGGGCGCCCGTTGTCCTTTCCGCTCTCTACCTCTGTGAACTCAGCAGCTAGCGACCACTGGCMGCCATTGAGATGCTGACGAACGGCTTCCTTCTGAGCCTCAATGCCCAAGCCGCTCTTGCCCTGCTTGTCAGTGGAGACCCGGTAGTAAGCAACGAAGCGACTATGGGCCATCTGCGTATCTCGTTTCTGTCTACGAACGTTGACACAAACGATACGTTACTCGCGAGGGTAAATCAACTTGAATTTCAGCCGAGCCGACGTGTACGATCAAGAAAAGGCTGCGGGGGCAGATGATGAGTCTTCAAGATTCCATTTTTATAGGTTTTGCTATCGTAGTGGTCATTCAGATTTACACCTTGGAGCGATTGAGCGGTAATGCTTCAAAGTCTGACGTAAGACAGATTAAAAGCATGATTGAATCTATATCGCGAGACATATCTAGGTTTGATGACATAATTAGGGAATCGAGTGAGGCAGTAGCTGAGATCAGCGAGAAGCTAGGCACGGCGTCTGACCAAGTAGAAACTGATATCGAAGATAGAGAACTTACGGTTGAATCATTGCATCAGCGATTGGATACCCTTGAGCGGTTGATTCAGGACTTATATGAGAGGGCCGCATAAGCTGTCAGAGCCCAGCAGGAGATGCCGGGCGCTCGACATTTCCCGCCGAAATCCTTTGTATTTCCCAAGGGCTTAGGTCCGTTTCGGCCCATTTTGGAACCACTACAGAGAAGGCGCAGGCTTCTCAGGGCCCTCTCAAGTGTTCGGAAGCGCACGCAGAGCGCGAATTTCAGGACCGTCGAAAGTTCCGGCGAATCCATAGTGCTCTCAGGGGCTTATGACTCCAGAGGCCTCTCGCTGCCTCACTTAAGAGAGGCTGTCTCGTGGATCGTGCTCCGGGGCGCTCGGGGCGTAGGTGCTTTCATTGGTTCCCCTGTCTTAGGCCTCTGGGCATCGTCAGCTGTCCGGGCTCTCGGAATGTTTCGCTGATTTACCAATAACACCAATCACTTGAGCCCGCTCCGGCGCGATTTTGGTGCCCTATAGAGAGAAGGCGGTCCGAAGCCGCCCAAAGATACCCACGACCTCAAGGGCTCGCGAGCAATCGCGGGCTCTTTTTTGTTTGTCGTGTGGTCCTCGGGAGGAACTGAGCGGAAAGCTCACCCAATAACAAACCCAACGATGGAGAAAGACAATAAGACCATGAATGACACAAATACGKGCCACTCATCGATGGCTGATGATATCAATAGGCTACGACAAGAAGGCGTATCGGATGATGATATTCTTAGTGGTTATCGCACGTACGCCCCTCACAACAGTGGAGATGTTGACCGCCTGCTAAGCGAAGGCGTCAGCGTCAAGCGGCTAGTTGATGGCATATCTACCGCACCACATGAGCTACATTCGCCACCAACGGCTTCCCCGCAGGACAGCGAGGGCGCACTTGAGAAGTCCCGCAAGGCTCTACAATACGGTGCTGCTAACGCTGCTGTAGGCGTTGGTCGCACGGCTCACTGGCTTGGTGAGGCCTCGGGCCTCGATACGGCTAAGACAGCCGGTGAGGCTATCGCTGACTTTGGCAAGTCCATCGTTCCCGAGAACTACAAACCCGCCTCTCAGGGCTTCTATTATCCTCAAGGGAAAGACGCGGGCGCTGGTGGGTTCGGATGGGGCTATCTGCCTCGCACGATCCTTGAGGGCGCTCCTGGCCTTGCGATTGACCTTGGTGCTGGTGCGCTTGCTGGTCCTGCGGGGTTCATGGCTTCGAGTGCCTCACGATCCTTCGGCCCGTCCATGGATGTCCGCGTGGAGAACAATGGGGGCAAGCCTGCCTCTGTCACGGACTATGTCGCGGCTGGGGGCTCTGCGGCTCTCCAGGCGTACATGAACAAGGTTGGAATCAACCCCGCGATCTCGGGAGTGACCAAGGGTGCAGGCCTTGCGGCTATCTCTCAGATACCGGGGCAAGTCGCCAAGGCGGGCGCTGTGGATGCATTGGCCGGCGCTGTGGGCAATCTGGTTGATCAGGTCGGAGTGACGGCAGGCACGGATAAGGGCCTGACCATCGATCCTCATGAGATGCTGGGGGCCGCTGCGTCCTCAGGGGCTATGGGCGCTTCCGTGCGAGGCGTCAGGGGCGCGGGCGATATCACCAATGCCGTCCGATACAGCGATATGGACCCTGTGGTGGCCGGGAGACTGGCAGATAGGTTCAACAGGCTGGGCATCGAGCCTCGCGATCCTGAGGGGGCATTCAAGGCGGTCACGGTCGCTGAGGAAGCCCTGAGCGGAGAAACTGGCCGAGCACGGAAGGACCTTCGTACCATGCTTGGGCGAGAGGAGAGCAGTAGGCATCGAGAGGCGATGGATACCGCTGAGGTGCTGCTCAGCAATGGGGAAACCATTTCGATGGATCGCCTCGGGCAACTGCGGGATGCGTTGGGCTCATCGGCCCTTGGGAAGCGCTACATCGAGAAGCTTGAGGAACGCAGTGCTCTGAATAGCCTGAAGGCCAAGGGGCGCTTTGAGGATGGTTATTTCGCCGGGGGTGTCTCCTCCTCGCCACTCATGGAGGACACAATAAATCCTGCTAGTTGGGCCAGGAACCCCACGAAGAGAGCCATCGGAGGCGCTGCGGCAATCATTGGTCTTGGGAGCGAATTGGAGATGGCGAGGGCACTCGTGGCTCCCGCASCTCTAGCGAAGGCTATGGCGCTCCAGGGCGGTATCTACGGAGCTGCGCGTACGGTCGATGCCATCACTGGCAGTCGCAACCCTGTTCACGAGTTCACTAGCCGCTTTGGCGCGGACGGTAGTGGGGGTGTTCCCCTTCGGCCTGTTGGGTCTCCGATGTTGGATGAGGCCGCGTTACCCATCCCAGCGAGACTTCCTCCTGAGAGCGCCTTGGCGGCACATGAGGGCGCTACGGGTCTGGAGGCTGTCCAGAGGGTCGCCCAGGAAGCCGTACAGGCCCAACGAGCGCGCCAGGCAGGCAAGGGTAGTTCAGAGGCTTCCGAGGCCGCCAGTGAGGCTATCAAGGATTCTGGAGAGCGCATTGATCCACGGACCATTCGCATAGATCATCGGGGTTACTCTGTGGAGCGCCCCAGAGAAACGATTGTCAGCGTTGATCGGTACACAGCCAAGACAAGGGCTCACATGAACACCAGAGCTAACTTTGGCGATGGTCTCGAATCTATCGCTGGGGATCATGCGGGCGTTGCCCGATCATTGGTCAATAAGCTGAATCTTCAGGCTAGGTCATGGGAGGAAGCTAAGTCCTACGTTGAGGACGCGATCAATGAGCTTCCTTGGGGCCAAAGGTCTCAGGCTTGGGATGTTTACCTCAAGCATGAGGCGGGCCTGAGGGCCACATACAGGGACTAAGAACCACAAGAAATAAGCGAACACATGGGCCTCTTGGAGCAATAGCAATCCAAGTGGCTCTTTTCTTATGAACTCAAACAGGATGACGAACATGATTACTAAGCGCTTCAAGAACCCTCGTGGGATCGATGAGAACACCCCGTTCTATGGCTTCTATGTGCGAGCCAATGGACAGAGCCGGGAACGCCTTAAGCAGGCTCAGAACAAAGCATCACAGGACATGGGAGGGACACCAAGCAATGCAGTGCTGCTTGATGAGCTCTTGAAAGTCTACCTTGGGTGTCATGCGGCCTGAGGTCATATTGAGCTAGGCCACAACGCATCGTGACCCAAGTACAGTTTCAAGCTCTTAGAACTTGGACTGAAGCAAAATAACTCATTGAAACATAATGGCTTTTTGGATCGATCCTTAAAAGGAAGATCTAAAGAATTAGAGGGCCTTAAGGGGCCAATGATAGGGGGTATTTTATTATAACCCCCTCCTTAAGAAGATCATTTCTCATCATTTGATGCTTCCAGACCGCTCTGTGGTCATCACAGCTATCGTTAAGCATTCAAATCGATCCAAATAAGCCATGTTTGGAAGGACTAAACATTGATCACCATAATTGACTCTATCATGGGTTCTGGAAAGACCTCATACATGATCGAGCGCATCAATCATACCCACTCAAAGGCCGTGTCATTGAGCTTCGATAATGAAGATCACTCCATGCCTAAGTTTATCTATGTGGCTCCATTGCTCAGTGAGGTGGATCGTATCACCGACAAGTGCCCTAGACTTGAGTTCCGTAATCCTCAGCCTATCGATGGTCGGAAGCTCTACCATCTTGATAAACTCATAGATCGTGGTGAGAACATTTGCACCACCCACTCGCTCTTTAAGCTTCTCACTCATGAGATGTGCGCGAAGATAAAGGAGCAGGGATACACTCTGGTCATAGATGAGACCTTGGAGTGTGTGGCTCTCTTTGAGGAGCTTTCGGCCTCTGATCGTAGTTTGCTCATCGATAAGGGCATGATCTATGTCGATAAGGAGTCGCGGAAGATTCGATGGAATAACGAAGCTCACAAGAACTACGTGGGTAAATTCGACCACATCAAACGCCTCTGCGACAACGGGAACCTTGTGTTCGTTAGAGACAAGGTTCTGATCTGGGAGTTTCCCTCAGAGTTCATTCGTGCATTTGAGGATGTGATTGTCCTGACATACCTCTTTCGTGGCTCCCCCATGGCTTCCTACTTGCAAGCGGAAGGGCTGGAATACGAACTCAAGACCCTGCGGAACCAAAGGGTAGTGGCTTTTACCGACAGGGAGGAAGAGGCTCGCCTGAAGGAGCACCTGAGGAGCCTTATCACGATCTATGAGGGGCCTTTGAATGACGTTGGAAGGCGTGTTGGGCGAAGCAATCCGTTCTCATCGCAATGGTTCAAGGGCAGAACCGATACACAGCTTGAGAGGCTAAAGGCGAGCACAGAGTATTTCTTCAAGTCTGTGGCCAAGACTGTGTCGGAGGACAATGCCTGGACCACTTATAGCTCTGTAAAGGGAAAGTTGAAGGGCTCTCGATACTCCCGTGGATTCATCCCATGTAACGCCAAGGCTACCAACGACTATAAGGAAAAGAAGTCTCTAGCCTATCTCTGCAACATGTTTCCCCATCCATACGTTAAGGCCTACTTTGAGGATAGGGGTATAGCCATGGACCAAAGCGCCTTTGCTCTCTCTGAGATGCTTCAATGGATATGGCGTTCTCAAATTAGAGATGGCGAGCCAATCACGGTGTTTATCCCCTCAGAGCGCATGAGGAGTCTACTGAAGGATTGGCTGTGGGATAAGCCTGTATCGGCTGAAGAGGCAGAGACGATCACCGCTCTAGCGGCCTGATCAAAGGAAACACAGGAGCCCCTGGGCTTCCCATTGGCGCCGATGTGGAATGCTCAGGGGCTCCATGCAAATTGTAATATTGTTGCGTCAAAAAGTTTAGATCTGAGAGATTGTTGCGTGTGGTCGATTGCTCAACCGTGCGGGACCTTAGGAGCCCTTAAGCTCCCTTGGCTTCCTCATCCATCGCAAGCTGTCTCGGGAACTTCGCGATGGCTAGAGCCATGGCATCCACGGTCACATCACCGTAATCATCACCGGCAGTCCTCGCAGCGTGCCCTTGGATCGCATCGACCACGCGATTATCCATGCCAACTGAGCGGGCCACGGTCTTGAAGCGATGTCGCCATCCGTGGTTCGGCATCACACGAGGGTCCTTCACGGTTTCTCGTGCTGTCTCCGCTAGGCGGTTCTTGAGGCCCTGGAGCGGCCCTAGAACGTCACCGTCCTTCTTGGCAGGCGTGAGGAACAAGTGCCCCGCTTTGCTGCCCTGGGCGAACTCCGGGAAGCCTTTGGCCGCGAGATGCTCATGCATTACAACGTCCCGCGCCTGATCGGTCTTCACTGTCCCGGCCTCGGGGCTGATATGAATCACCCAATGGTTGCCAGCCTTCCGCACATCCTCTTTGCGAAGCTGAGCTAGTTCGCCAACGCGAGCGCCTGTGTAAGCGCACAGCCATGGAATCCACCGCTTGGCCGCGAAGGTCTTTGGCTGCTCATTGCCTTGCCTGAGTGCATCAGCAGCCTTGAGGAGGGCTTGAGCCTCATCATCGGTGAAGCCCTTAGGGCGTGCCATCCTGCGCTTGCCGAGCTTGATCGTGATGCCTTCAGCCGGATTGCTGGTGAGGCGTCGATTGCTCACTGCCCATCCGAATAGGGTCTTGAGGGCCGATAGATCACTATCCTTCACGGTCTTTGCCGAGATGGGCCTGTTGGTCCTCGGGTTAACGGTGGCCAGTCTGTGGTCCTTGAAAGCCACGACATGCTCAGGCGTCACTTGCGTTGCATCGTCGCGTCCTAGGAAGGCGATGAAGCTATTCGTGGTGTTACTGTAGCTCTCATGGGTGCTTGGCTTCCTGCCTACGGCCCGTGCTTCCCCCCACCAGTCCGCAAAGATGCCCGTGAGCGTGACCTTTTCCTTGGGGGGAGAAGGTGAGGGGGCCCCAGGACTCTGGGATGCCCGCTGAGGGCTTTCAGGCCTTTGGGTTGTCCATGGCACCACAAGCGCTCCTTGGGCTTCCTCTGGCTTCACAGCACCATTGCGGACGCATGAGTAGAGGGCTGCAAGTTGGCCCACCGCTGCACTGTTGCGAGCGGCGGCTACAGAGCGCTCATGCGTCCTCAGGGAAAACCTCACGACACGACCAAAGGAGGCGCGAATCATGGGTTCCTCGCCGGACGAATCAGGGGGGAGGGACAGGACCGTGCAGTGGCCCTTCAGGCGGCTCTGAAGGTCACAGGGGACATGCGCACAGAACTGATGAAAGCTACTATCGGAGCGCCTTGTGGGCCTAGGCGTTCTCAAGACCATTCTGCACCGCCCGTTTACACCGGTTGGGCAGCAGGTCACTTATGATGCGGAAGGAAACTTGTGCTCTCTCAAGCGGTTAGGCCGCATATGAGAGCCGAGTGGTGCCMAGGAGAGGACTCGAACCTCCACGCCCTTGCGAGCGCCAGCACCTGAAGCTGGTGCGTCTACCAATTCCGCCACCTGGGCAACGGCGGTTCGTTTACGGGGGCGGATGGAGGCTGTCAACGGGGATATCGAGCCGGCATGCGCCTATCTGTGGAATGTTCGCCTTCACAGCGCAGGTTCGATCCACTAGGACAGCGGCAAGTCCTCGGCGGAGCTTGAGAAATATGGCCACCCAGACCCCGTCCTCGCAGCTGATCACGGTTTTCGGCGGCTCCGGCTTCATCGGCCGCCATGTCGTGCGTGCATTGGTCAAGCGCGGATACCGCGTGCGCGTCGCGGTGCGCCGGCCCGATCTCGCCGGTTTCCTGCAGCCGCTCGGCACCGTCGGGCAGATCATATCGGTGCAGGCGAATCTGCGCTATCCCGATTCGGTTGCTGCTGCGGTGCGTGGCGCGGATGCGGTGATCAACCTCGTCGGCATTCTCCAGGAAGGCGGCCGGCAGAGCTTCTCGGCCGTTCAGGCCAATGGTGCTCGTGCCGTCGCGCAGGCCTGCGCTGCCCACGGCATCACCCGTCTGGTCCAGGTTTCCGCAATTGGCGCCGCGCGTGAATCACGGTCCGCCTACGACCGCAGCAAGGCAGAAGGCGAGGCTGCCGTTCTGTCGTTGGTTCCCTCGGCCATCGTCCTGCGCCCTTCGATCGTCTTTGGGCCGGAGGATTCCTTCTTCAACCGCTTCGCTTCGCTCGCCCGGATGCTGCCTGTCCTGCCCTTGATCGGCGGCGGTGAGACCAAGTTCCAGCCTGTCTTCGTTGGCGATGTCGCCGAGGCTGCKGCGCGCGCCATCGACGGGACGATCACTGGCGGCCGAATCTACGAACTTGGCGGGCCTGAGGTGAAGAGCTTCAAGGAGCTGCTGACCTATGTTTGCGAGGTGACCGGCCGCAAGCGTGTGTTGGCGTCGCTGCCGTTCCCGCTGGCGCGGCTTCAGGCGCGCATTCTGGAAATCGTCAACACCCTGACGCTCGGCTTGCTGCCGGACGAGCTGATGCTGACGCGTGATCAGGTCACGCTGCTCGAGATCGATAATGTCGTCTCGAAGCAGGCGAAGGCGGAGGGGCGTTGCTTCGAGGGAATCGGAATCACCCCGACCTCGGTCGAGGCCATCGTGCCGTCCTATCTCTGGCGTTTCCGCAAGACGGGCCAGTTCGACACAGCCCGCGTCGGCTAGATGTGAGCTCTCAATAGGTTGTCCATCCGGTCCCGAGCGAGGAAGCTGAGGTTGCGAAGCTTCAGTCTCCATCGAAGGAGGACCGGATGAACATCCATAAGAATGCCCGTCTGACGCAGTTGGGTCGAGAGCGGATCGTGCGCATGGCGGCGGCAGGCACGGCCTCTGGCGTGATCGCCAAGGCGGCCCGCGTCAGCCTCAAGACCGTCCATAAATGGATCGCCCGCTTCGCCGCCGAGGGCATGGCCGGGCTGGCGGACCGCTCGTCGCGTCCGCGCCGGCTGCATCGCCCGACGCCGGCAGGCCAGGTCGAGCAGATCATCGCRCTGCGGCGCCAGCGGCTGAGCGGCMAGGCCATCGCCAAGCAGGCTCAGGTCTCGCCGGCCACGGTGAGCCGGATCCTGCGRCGRGCGCGGCTGAGCCGGATGCGCGACCTCGACCCGGCCGAGCCGGCGCGCCGCTACGAGCGCGCTCGCCCSGGCGAACTGATCCATCTCGACATCAAGAAGCTCAACCGGTTCAGGGAGCCGGGGCATCGCGTCACCGGGGATCGCAGCGCCGGCCGCAGCGTCGGGGCGGGCTGGGAGTTCGCCCATGTCTGCATCGACGATGCCTCCCGGCTCGCCTTCGTCGAGATCAAGCCGGACGAGACGGCGCTCAGCGCGGTCGCCTTCCTCAGGGCCGCCGTCGCCTATTACAAAGGCCTCGGCGTCTCCGTCGCGCGCGTCATGACCGACAACGGCCCCTGCTACAAAGCCCATGCCTTCCGCCACGCCTGCCGCGAGCTCGGCCTGCGCCAGATCAGGACCAGGCCCTACACCCCCAGGACCAACGGCAAGGCCGAACGCTTCATCCAGACGGCGCTCCGCGAATGGGCCTATGCCAGACCCTATCCCCACTCAGATCGCAGAGCCGAAGAGCTGCCGCGCTGGCTCCATCATTACAACTGGCATCGCCCCCACGGCGGGATCCAGGCCAATACCCCCATCAGCAGACTCGCTCTCGACGAGGACAACCTGTTGACGCTCCACATCTAGCAGGGCAACGCTCGCCGCGCGGCGACAATGCTTGTCGGGAATCTTGGCCCTGRCGCGCGGATTGTCGGTTCAACGCGCCTTCGGCTTAGCCGGACACGCCAGGAACCATTTGGCGCGGTCATCCCCACATGGATGACCTCAGATCGGGAACGATCTCTGGCTGCAATCCGATCGTCGCGTAAGTCTCCGGCAGATTATTGGGAACATCGCGGCATCTCGCCACTTATGGAGGAAAGGCCGCAGGAGCCGGACGACAATGGCTGACGCGCATGGATTTCGCAGGCCTGTCGTGGAGCCCAGCAAGCCGCGGCTCCTGCATGTTCTGGGCCCCGGGCTGATCACTGGCGCATCTGATGACGATCCAAGCGGGATCGCGACCTATTCCCAGACCGGGGCGCAGTTCGGCTATATGACGACCTGGACGCTCGTCTTTTCCTATCCTTTGATGAGTGCCATTCAAATCATCAGTGCCCGGCTGGGACGCACCACAGGACATGGGATCGCAGGAAATCTGCGTCGGCATTATCCCGATTGGCTGGTCTATGGCGGCGTAACCCTGCTTCTTGTTGCAAACATCATCAATATTGGAGCGGACATCGGTGCGATGGCAGATGCCTTGCGCCTGCTCGTGGCTGGTCCGCAGCTCGTCTATGTCATTATATTTGGAATTGCTTGCATCCTTATGCAGGTTCTACTGGAATACAAACGTTATGTCAGTGTGTTGAAATGGCTGACGATCGCCCTTTTCGCTTATGTCGGAACCCTGTTTTTTGTAAAGATCGATTGGTTGGAATTGGGGCGGAGTCTTATACTTCCAAGCATATCTTTAAGGGCTGATTATTTGACTGCAATCGTCGCGATACTGGGCACGACGATCAGCCCTTATCTGTTCTTTTGGCAGGCCTCCCAGGAGGTCGAGGATATCATGGCGAATCCGAAGCGCGAACCGCTCAAGGAGGCGCCCCGGCAAGCCGATGACGCCAAGGCGCGCATACGGCTCGATACTTTTGTGGGTATGGGATTTTCGAATGTCATCGCGCTGGCAATCATGGTCACGGCCGCAGCCACGCTGCATGCCAATGGCGTGACGGACATTGAAAGCTCTTCGCAAGCTGCGGAAGCATTGAAACCCGTCGCTGGCGTCTTTGCCGAAGGACTTTTCGCGCTTGGCATTGTTGGGACCGGCCTGTTGGCCGTCCCCGTTCTCGGCGGATCAGCAGCCTATGCCGTCGGCGAAACGCTGCGCTGGCCGACGGGGCTCGATCGCAAGCCGAAGCATGCGAAGGCGTTCTACGTCACAATTGCGGTGGCAACCCTTTGCGGAGTGGCGTTGAATCTGACGCCGATCAATCCGATCAAGGCGCTCTACTGGAGCGCCGTCATCAACGGCATCGTGGCCGTTCCGATCATGGTGCTGATGATGGTGATGGCAACCCAGCCACGGGTGATGGGCGTACAAACGATCGGCCGTGGACTGACCTTCTTTGGTTGGCTTTCGACCGCTGTGATGGCCGTCACCGCCATTGGAATGGTGGCTACCAGCCTCCTGTAGCACGGCGTGCACAGGGCGAAACGCGCGGACAACACGTCTGCAATCGCGGCAGCGGCCTGGCACACTGGCGGTAAGGAGCGTTGGGCATCTCTCCAAGGCTCCCTCTGCCGGCTTCGGCATATCGCTTCAAACCGCAGCGCCGCCGGGGGGCGCCCTGTGGACGACGCAGTCATCGACATCTGGGTGGGAAACCACGGCGAGGTTTCAGTGTCGCATCGGCTCAGCCTGGACTGGTTGAACTTCCTGTTGGCGGATTTGCGTGGGGGCCTTGGGCCCTATGTCAACGTGTTCCTCCTGACGGATGTCGGGTGGGATCAAGCGACGATCGGGGCGCTCCTGACCGTAAGCGGGCTGATCGGCATTGCCTTTCACGCCCCGATCGGCGCCTTGATCGATGCCACGCGGGCCAAGCGGGCCCTCATAGTCGGCGGGGCCTGGGCCCTGGCGACGCTGGGCGCTGCCATTGCGACGGTCCCGACACTCGCCGTTGTCTTCGTCGCGGACGTCAGCATGGCGCTGCTGGGGGCCGTCTTTGCACCGACGATTGCGGCGATCACGGTGGGAATGTTCGGGCCGCGCGGCATTGCCCGGCAACTTGGGCGCAATGYCGCGTATGACCGCATCGGCAATGTGTTCATTGCTGCACTTGCTGCGCTGATCGGCACCCATTTCGGGCAACGCGGCGTCTTCTACATGCTTCCGCTGTTCGCAGGATTGGCGACGATTGCCGCGCTTTCGATTCCCGCGAGCGCGATCGACCATCGATTGGCCCGCGGTCTCGAAGGACCGAGCCGCGACCGGGGCGGTCCCTATGCATGGCGACGGCTGTTTGCCGAGCGGCCCTTTGCGGTGCTCGCGATCGGAGCTGCATTGTTCCATTTCGCCAATGCGCCGATGCTGGCCCTTGCGAGCCAGAAGCTTGCCTTGGAGGCCAAGGGCTTCGAGACGGCCGTGACGTCCGCGGCGATCATCGTCGCCCAACTGGCGACGATCCCGATGGCTTTCCTTGTCATGCGGGCCAATCTCATCGGTGGGAAGTGGCTGCTGACGCTGGCATTCGCCGCTGTGCCTCTGCGCGGCATCCTGTTCGCGCTTGTCGATGACCCCTACTGGATGATCGGCTTCCAACTTCTCGACGGAGTCGGCGCAGGGCTGTTCGACGTGTTGCTCCCGCTTATTCTTTATGGTGCCGTCCGTGGCAGCGGTCGTTACAATATGGCTCGCGGGATCATCGGCACGATTCAGGGCATTGGCGGTGCGTCGAGCTATGTGTTTGCCGGCAGTCTCGTGGTCTGGGCCGGATACAGCGTTGCCTTTGCCGTGCTGTCCGCAGTGGGGCTGGTCGCGCTTATCCTGATGGTGATGGCAATGCCGGAAACGGTCCCCCGGATCCAGGCCGGGCAGGCTGCCGGCGGTCAAGGCGTCCGAACTTTTCCGCCCGACCGGAGTTGCTAGCTCGCCGTCCCGGCAGGCGTCAGCGGCGTTTGGAGAAATCGGATGCGGATTGCGCAAGTTGCACCGCTGGCCGAGTCGGTTCCGCCGAGACTGTATGGCGGGACGGAGCGGGTCGCGTCCTGGCTCACCGAAGAGCTCGTTCGGCAAGGACATCAGGTCACTCTGTTCGCATCGGCCGATTCAACGACGTCCGCCGAGCTTGTCGCTTGCGCACCGCAGGGCTTGCGACTTGCGGGCATTCGCGATCACACCGCGAGCCATCTTGCGATGCTTGCGAAGGTCCGGGCGCGTGCGGCTTCCTTCGACATTATTCATTTCCATCTCGATCTGCTGCAGCATGCCTTGTTCACGGATCTCGCGCACAAATGCGTGACGACGCTGCATGGCCGCTTGGACCTGCCCGATTTTCTCCCGGTCTATGAGGCCTTCCCCCAGATGCCGCTGATATCGATTTCCGATTGCCAACGGAAACCGATGCCGGCAACTGCGAATTGGCTGGCGACCGTCCATCACGGATTGGGTCCGGKCCTTTGCCCGTTCGACGCGCGGGGAGGGGCGTATCTGGCCTTCCTCGGGCGCATCACGCCGGAGAAGCGACCGGATCGGGCGATCGAGATCGCCAAGCGTGCCGGCATGCCGCTCAAGATCGCGGCGAAGGTCGATCCGGTTGATGAGGAGTATTTCAGGACCCGAATCTTGCCGCTGCTCGATCATCCCTCAATCGAGTTCATCGGGGAAATCGACGAGGCGCAGAAATCTGCGTTCCTCGGCGGAGCCTGTGCCCTTCTGTTTCCGATCGATTGGCCAGAGCCGTTCGGGCTTGTGATGATCGAAGCGATGGCGGCGGGAACGCCGGTTATCGCTTGGCGCAACGGTTCCGTGCCTGAAGTCGTAAGGGATGGCGTATCCGGGATCCTCGTCGACTCCATCGCTGAAGCCGTTGCCGCTGCAAAGCATAGCGTTGCCATGGATCGCTTCCAGGTCCGGCGGTATTTCGAAGGCCATTTCACCGCCGCCCGGATGGCGACCGACTATCTCGACGCCTTCGATCACCTGCTGCGTTCGCCAGGGCACACCCGAAGGGCCGCAGAATAGACGCAGAACCATGACCCAATCCGCACGGACCTGCCTGATCTCCAGCGAGGAGGAGCAGTGGGATGAATGAGCACAGCGTCGCCGCAGGCGAGCGCCAGATCCCGCCTCTGCAGGAACAACTGGCCGAGCACGCCCTCGATGCCCACCCGTCGCTCGTAGAGCGCCCATTGCGCACACTGAAGGCGGGCGATGCGTTCGCTGTTCTCGACAGCTATGGCGACCTGGGCATCACCCCCGACACGTCGGAGGGGCTATTCTGCAACGACACCAGGCACCTTTCGCGGCTGCAACTCTTCTTCGAAGGCAAGCGTCCACTCCTTCTCAGCTCGGTCATCCAGGACGAC
Source organism: Allobosea sp. 05T422_2 (assembly GCF_056396265.1). Classification (NCBI taxonomy): domain Bacteria; kingdom Pseudomonadati; phylum Pseudomonadota; class Alphaproteobacteria; order Hyphomicrobiales; family Alloboseaceae; genus Allobosea; species Allobosea sp. 05T422_2. Next base: position 31,085 of record NZ_JBFTLD010000041.1, read on the forward strand.
AATGCTTCCTTGACCGTCGATCTGGCCAATCCTGAGATTGCCCGGAATGATGGCACGACCATCATTCCGCGCGATGCGATCGCCATCGAGCGGACAAAATTTCTCTGGAACTCCGTTTGCTATGAGCGTGTCGGATTGCGCAATTTCGACCGTGTTCCGCACGATTTCAAGATTTCCTTGTCTTTCGCGGCAGATTTCCGGGATCTCTTCGAAGTCAGGGGTATGAAACGCGCGCATCGCGGCGAAGTCGACGTCCTCATGTCTTCGCAGATTGCGCGTTTCCTCTATCGCGGCCTCGACGACAGGGTGCGCAGAACCGTTCTTCGATTCGAGCCTGAACCTGTTCAATTGACCAGGGACTTTGCGTCATTTCAATTTTCGCTCAAGCCAGGCGAGCGAACGTCGCTCCTTATCGCCATCGCCTGCGACGTGCTTGACGCACCCAATCGAGACATTCGTTCCGGAGAGGACGCCCCCGGCGCCCCACCTCAGGGCTTTGCCAAGGCCTACCAGGACGCTCGCCGAGACCTGCGCGCTCTGACTTCCAATATTGCCAAGGTAGAGTCTACGAATACACTCTTTTCAGATCTTATCTATCGCTCGACATCGGATCTTTACACGCTCATGACCCGGAGCGCCGACGGAGTTTACCCCTATGCTGGCATTCCGTGGTTTTCGACGATGTTCGGGCGCGACGGCATTATCACGGCAATGATGTTGCTATGGACCGATCCCTTGGTGGCGCGGGGCGTACTGCTGCAGCTGGCGAAGGCACAGGCCATCGCCCCTGACCCTGAAGCCGATGCGCAGCCGGGCAAGATCCTGCATGAACGACGACACGGAGAGATGGCCAATCTCGGCGAGGTTCCATTCGGACTCTATTACGGCTCCGTGGATGCCACCCCGCTCTTCGTCATGTTGGCCGGCCAGTATTTTGATCGAACAGGCGACCGGGCCACGATCGAGCAGATCTGGGCCAACGTCGAGGCCGCACTTCAATGGTGCGACACATTCGGAGATCGCGACGGCGACGGGTTTGTTGAATACTATCGCGAGACGGACAATGGCCTAACCAATCAAGGGTGGAAGGATAGTCACGATTCGATCTCGCATGCCGATGGCTCCTTGGCTCAGGGACCGATCGCCCTCGTCGAGGTTCAGGCCTATGTCTATGCCGCAAAGCAAGCTGCAGCCACCATGGCGAGCGCTCTCGATCTCGGCGAGCGCGCCCACGTCTTGCGGCGTGAAGCATCGATCTTGCAGGAGCGGTTMGATCGGGCTTTCTGGTGCGAGGATATCGGCTCCTACGCATTGGCGCTGGACGGAAACAAGCGGCAGTGTCGCGTCCGCTCTTCCAACGCCGGTCATGCTCTGTTCGGTGGCATCGCCTACCCCTCGCGGGCGGCGCAGGTCGCCCAGTCACTCATGAGTGAAGGGGGGTTCAGCGGCTGGGGCATTCGCACGCTCAATGTCAATGAAGCCCGCTACAATCCGATGTCCTATCACAATGGCTCGGTGTGGCCTCATGACAACGCGCTGATCGCGCTCGGCTTCAGCAATTACGGCCTGAAAACTGAGGCTGCACGGCTGTTCGAGGCGATCTTTGACGCGGCCGCCTATCAGGAACAGCGCCGCCTGCCGGAGCTCTTCTGCGGCTTCCTGAGACGGCGTCGACGTGGACCGACTGCCTATCCCGTCGCTTGCTCGCCTCAGGCCTGGGCTGCAGCCGCGCCCTTCGCGATGCTGGCCGCTTGCCTGGGGCTGCAATTGCCGGCGGCGACGAACGAGGTCAAACTCCTGGATCCCGTCCTGCCTTCGTTTCTCGACGATGTGACAATTCGCGGGCTGAGACTTGGGGCCTCACGATTCGATGTGCGCGTGCATCGGCATGAGAGCGATGTCACGATCAATGTCCTGAAGCGGTGGGAAGACAGCAACGCTCGCGTCGTTCTGGTCAAAACCAAGTAATCCGGGCAGGGGGGCTGCGCCTCCAGGACGAACTCGCCGGCGACCGAGGTTGCGCGGATCGGTGTCCATGCTTTCCGCGCCGCAGGGAGTAGGCGATGCCTGCATTGCCTCGGAAGCAGAGGGGGTCTTTCTGGCAAGCGTCGCTTCAATTTTCAGACGTGATTTCAATCTCTTCGAGGCAAGAGTGAACGATCCACTTCGAAGCTGAACCGGATTCCAATTTCCGGCCGGATGTTCTAATCACACGCGATGGATACCGTCGCGCCGCATGAACTCTTTCCCCATGTCCGCATCGTAATGGGCATGATCATCGGCCTCGGCATCACCCGGATGCTGACCGGCATCGCCGGTTTCATCCAGCATCCCGATCGTTATCGCGTCTCGATGCTTCACATGCTCTGGGTCGGCTCGATCCTGCTGGAACTCGTGCTGTTCTGGTGGTGGGAATTCGGGCTGTCGCGCATCCCCAACTGGAGCTTCGGCGTCTACATCTTCCTGATCGGCTACGCGATCGTGCTCTATTTGCTGTCGGCGCTGCTGTTTCCGGACAACGTCGCTGAATATGCCGGCTACGAGGACTTCTTCATCAACCGGCGGCGCTGGTTCTTCGGCCTCATGGCGACGTCCTTCATTCTCGACGTGGTCGATACCCTGATCAAGGGCACGGAGCGCTGGACCCAACTCAGCGGCGATTACTTGATCCAGGTACCGATTGGCCTGGCTCTCTGTCTCGTTGCCTGTGTTTTCGCGCAACGTTGGGTCCAGATGTCCATGGCTGCCGTGCATCTTGCCTATCAGGGCTATTGGATCGGGCGCATCGTCTACAACATGCAGTGACGACGCGGCCCGATCGGAACTTCAGCCGGAACGAGCCGGGTCGCGACTGCAGGCGACCTTATGGAAACCTTGCGCGCCAGTGCCTGAGCCAGGGCGCCGGCAAGGCCGGCAGCAAGGCGCTCGACCGCTCCTCGGCAAAAGGCAGGTTGATCGGCAGTGCGAGGGTTGGGTACGGTGAGCCATCGTCACTGCATACTGGCCTTATGCTGCAAACCTCCGCTCGACTGCCTGATCGGCAGTCCCTTTCMGGCAATGCCGTGCTCGTCGGACAGAAACCGGGCCGGTCATTCGTCGAGTGAAGGGCTGCTTCCCCTCCCGGTAACGTGTTAGGTTCCCGATCGATGGACGAGACGACTCAACAGCTCATTGAGATGCTTGAGGGCTCCCCGGTCCTGGTCGCCCTGTATGACCAGTTCGACCGGCTTCGAAAGGCGAACCGAGCCTTTCGCCAGGCCTATTCCATCCGCGCCAGCGAGGATCCGTCCTGGTCGGAGATCATGCGCCGGAATTTTTCGGCGGAAACGGGGACGGTCGTTCGAACCAAGAATTTCGAGGAATGGCTGATCTCGACGCAGTCGCGGCGAGGCAAGGTCGGGTACCGCGCCTACGAGACCGATCTGCATGACGGGCGGTGGCTCTGGATGACCGAGATGGTCAGCGATGACGGCTGGATGCTCTGCATCGCGAGCGTCACGACCGATCTCCATTCCGACAAGAGAACTCTGCGCCAGGACCGGGACAGTGCGGTCAAGGCCTCGTACACGGACGAACTGACGGGGATCGCCAACCGCCGGTTCGTGATGGCCCGGATCGACGACATGCTGCTTCAACGGCGCCTGGACAGCCGGCTGACGGGCTGCCTGGCCGTTCTCGATATCGACCATTTCAAGGTCATCAACGATCGCTTCGGGCATGCGGCCGGGGATGAGATCCTGTGCAGATTTGCCAAGGAGATCCACGCGAATGTCAGGCGCTCCGATTGTTTCGGCCGGGTCGGCGGCGAAGAGTTCGTCCTGGTCATGCCCAGGACATCCGCTGCCGAGGCTGCGC